>JAIORR010000209.1 GCA_021108055.1 Candidatus Cloacimonadota bacterium | reverse complement strand
TCACCGAATGACATCTCCCCTAAATCAGGGGAGAAAATATGGAATTCTTTTGATTAAACACTTAAACTATCCTCACTAACACCTGAAGGCAGATATTCGCATAAATTCCTGCCATAATATCGTCAGCCATCACACCCCATCCGGCAGGAAATTTCTGAAGGACATTCACTGGTTCGGGCTTGAGTATATCAAAAAATCTAAACAGAAAAAATGCACCGATAATGATAAATATGGTTTTTGGAAGAAAAACAACAGCAAAAAAGAAACCGAGAAATTCATCGAGTACGATCTTACCATTATCGTGACCGAGTTTTTTTTCTGCTTTTGAGATAAAAAAAACAGAGATCAGACTCAGGAATAGTAAACAGGAAATAACATAAAAACCATTTTCAAACCAGTTATCCGGAAGAACAAAGTAGAGTGCGGCAGCAACAAGGGTTCCTGCTGTTCCGGGAGCTTTGGGAAAGTAACCGGTACCGAAAAGCGTGGAAATGAATACTGAGAAGTACATTAAATATTTAACTTACTTTGGAAGAAAAAGATCACCCTTCAATAAGAATCTCGACATAAGTTTCCCGGATCAGTTCTTTAATCCAGTTTTCGTATAATTCCATTTCTTTTTGAGTTTTCACTAATTCTCTCAATTTATCGTAAATCTCCACATAATTATAAGTACGTTCCGGAATATTTTTTATTTTTGTGAAAATATAAACCTTATTTTCTTTCCTGATTACATCTGTATATTCTTTATAACCTATCGATTCCAGGCTTTCTTTACAAAAGTCAGGATAATCATCTTTTGGATATTCACCAATAATTCCACCCTTCACGGCTGTGGAATCATCTTCGGAATATGTTTTTGCAAGTTCACTAAAATCTTCTCCTGCTTTTAATTTCTCTAAAACAGTTTCCATCAGTAGAACCGTTGCTTTAATATCTTCTTCGGTCGGCTCCACTTTTATCAGAATATGACTTGCTTTTATTTTATCATCTTTTTTTTCTTCAACCCTTATAATGTGGTATCCAAAATCTGTTTTCACCACTTCACTGATATCGCCGGGTATTAAAGAAAATGCTGTGTCTTCAAAAGGTTTTACCATCGTCCCTTTTTCAAAATATCCCAGATTACCGCCGGATGCGGAAGATGGACATTCGCTGTATTCCTTTGCCATCTCTTCAAAATCATCACCTTCCAGAATTAGATCGCGTATTTTATTTATTTTTACTAATGCTATATTTATTGTTTCTTTTCCTGCCTTGATATTTCGTACTATCATTCCTATCTGATCCATTTCCGGGCGTGAAGGAATTTCACTTTTGTGCTCTTCATAATAATCTTCCACTTCTACTTCTGTGAGATGTATCTTATTTTTTATTTTGCTGTCGATTATTTGATTTTTTAAACTCTGTTCCGTAAACATCTGAATGTAATATTCTTTCAATTCAATAACGGTTAAATTTGCTTTTGCCAACTCTTTTTTGAATTCATATTCAGATGAAAATTGAGAAGAAATACTCCCAATCTGTTCTTCTCCCATCGACTTCATTTGTTTATCGTTTACTTCATACTCTTCGTGTTTTGCCTGTTGAATTATTATCATCGATTCTATCATATCGTTCAAGACGTCGAACATGGTGATGTCTTCCGTTAACACACCGGCTGCAGAAAGCTGCTGCATTCTTCTATCAAGATCGCTTTGCAGGATAATATCTCTTCCAACTTTTGCTATGATCGCATCCAATACTTCCCCATTCAAACTGCAAACTGTAATTAAAACTATCAATAATACAAATATTCTTCTCATTTTTACTCCTGTATTTTTTTCCTTCCGAAGCTTTCTTTCACTTTTCCTTATATAAAGATTCGGAAGGTTACTAAGAATAAGTTAAAAACTTTACGAATCTTAAATGTAAGTATTCCTTTATTAGAAGAAATGCCTTCGGCAGACAAGCTTCGGAAAGTCAACACACAATTTCTTTCTTAACCTTTCAGAAATTTAATTACACTATTTCAGATCATATCGAAATAGAAATTTCAGATTTTCTCTTTAATTCTTCGATGAGATCATTATAGATTTCTTCTTTTTTATCTTTTTTCACTAACTCTTTAATTTGATCAATAACTTCTTTAAATGTCTTTTCGGCATACACTGTTTTCTTATCATAAAACCTGATTATGTAATTTCCTTTATCTGTTTCTACGGTTTTAAACCTGTGTTTTTCCAAAGAAAGCAAGGCATCCCATATTTCTTGTATCGAATTATTTTTAGATACATATCCCACATATCCGCCATTTTTACCATAGTTTTCTTCTGAATATTTTTTTGCTGCTTCCTTGAATGAATTGCTCAGAATATATTTTCTTATTTCCACAAGTTTTGTTTTATCCTTCACAAATATCCTCTGCAGTTTATACTCTACCCAACTTTTCTGGAATTTGCTTTTATGCAGCTTATAATAATCAAAGAGATCGTTCTCTGAAATCTCAATATCGGAAAATCTTTGAGCGATAACAGCATTCGATTTAATAGTTTTTTTGGCTGTTTCTATCTTATTTTTAATTCCTGGAATATCTGTTATTCCTAATCTATCTGACTCTTGCGAAAGTAAAGTAAGTTGAATCCATTCCTGGATAAAATCATTTTTTTCTTCCGGAGTAATATTTTTCCATTCGCTTTCAGAAAAATTTGATCTTAGTTCTTCTAATGTAAGATTTTCACTATTCACCTGGGCAATAAAATCTTCGTCTTCCTGTTTAATACAGGAAATTACTAAAATTAAAATGAAAAAAAACAATAAAATCTTTTTCATAATATCCTCTTTTATTCATCAAGATACGGAGGTGTGAAAATTATCCTGATCGTAGGTTCGGTATCAAATTCCAGGTTAATGAAATTCCTGTTTTCATAAATCGACATTAACATAATTCCATAGTTTTCATACTCGCCGGAAGTATAAGCCTGAATTATCTTTGTAATATCAACAACAAATTCGTCACTCGTGAGGCTATCGGAAGAACTTGTGATATACAAATCTTCATAATCATCATCAGACAACATCGGGTAGGAAGTATCATCGAAATTCAATGTGTCGCTCGTTACGATATACGGATCGATATAAATGGTTCCTTCCAATGGATATTGACTCGAATTGTTATTGCTTAATATCAATTCAGCTTTATTAATTGTTAACCTTTGAAGGTATGATGCTGTATCTTCAATTGATTCCTGATTTGTGAAAAGGGTGTCGGGAAGATCAAATTTCGTAAACATTCTTATAGGCTGAATATTGGAAAGAATGAGTCGGGTTTGAAATTTCTGGTAAATATCATCCGTTTTATATACAAAGCCGTCATTAGACGGAAGGCTGGTTTCATTTGATAATGTATCTTCTTCTGTCTCACGGAAATCAAAATACAGTGTCGGGGAATTATCATTTGAGTATTCCGAAGAATAAATTTCCATAAAACTTTCGTCGGTTTCTGTGAACAGGACTATTCCAAAATTAGTAGAATCGGAATTTATCCAGTTTCCCAGAACATCATCCGGTAAAACTATAGAGATAGAATCATCTATTTCCGTAATATCGAGATCCTCATAAAGTTCATAATCATCTACTGAAAACCCACCTGGAACAGCCCAATCGGTTGAATCTGTGGGAGATGTCCACTTAGCTGTTGTTTCAAACCAGTCATTACTTGTTATCTTTCCTACCCTCAAAGTTGAGTTATCTACAATATCAAAATTATTTCTTGTCTTTATCTTAAGATTGAGTTTTACATCTGATATTTGATAAAAGGAATCAGGAAGACTTGTGAATTTGATCAAAGCAAATGCTTCATTGCTATCGTATCTTCCTAACAATAAATTATCAAAATTTGTTGTTCCACAACTATCTTCAGAACTATAGAATTGATTATTAAAGAAAGAATGATCGAATATTATTTCAATCGGATCGGGTCCTCCCTCAAATCCTATTGGATTTTTCTTCTGGGTAC
>JAIORR010000364.1 GCA_021108055.1 Candidatus Cloacimonadota bacterium | reverse complement strand
TTCCCTTTACCTTGAAAAAGTTTAGAAGACTTCTCTTCCTGCTGAACTTTTTCAATGGTTATTTTTTAACTCACCCTTCAGTCTTCGCCAAGGCTAAGCCCTGACAGGACTATCCCTCCACCTATGGCGGATAAATCTCTTTAACGCTTCGCTCAAATAGAGGGAACCAGCCAAAGGTTTACAAGCCATTGGTTTGCTGACAAGCATAAGATGCCGCTGAAAGAGTTGCAATAAAACTTTTATTAGCATATATCTGACTTTTCTTTACCTCGTAGAGGTTAAATAGAATAGCCATCGGTGAAACCGGTGGTATAGAAAGAACAAACCTACACAACCCTGAAGGGGTTGAATAAAAAGCTCCGTAGGTAGTAAAGCGACCAGCTTGGTCGCTCTCTCGACCTGGCAGGTCGAGTTACTGAAGGTATTACAAATTATCCAATCTCTTTGCAGCTTCAGTTCCCCACTGGCTGAACTTGCCGTATTTATCGATAATACGTTCGTAAATGCGTTGTGCTTTCTCGATTTTTTTCAGATTCTGATATGCTTCTCCGGCTTTAAGTTCTGCGGAAGCTGCCCATTGAGTGAATTCACTGTAATTATATCCCACTTTCAGGAATTCCGAAACAGCGATTTCATAATCATCCAAACCAAAATAAGATTCTCCGATCCAGTATTGAGCTTCTGCTTTTAATTCTCTGCTATTCAATTTCGGGATAGCATTGGAAAACGCCTCTATCGCATTGCCATACTTTTTATCACGATAATGACAAAATGCAATATCGAAGAGCGTTTCACCCTCCAGTTCCGCATCTCCCCAACGATCCAGAATGATCTGATAAGCAGCTACTGCCTTCTGCCATTCTTCGATAGTTTTACACACGAAAGCGAAGTTACGGGCAGCATCAAAAGCAAGTTTCCCATCTTTATCTTTTTCTATAACCAGGAAATAATGATTTAATGCTTCTTTATATTTTTCGTTGGAAAAATTTATGGTCCCAAGTTTCAGGTGAGCCTGCATACTGAGGTCTTCATTGATAGAATTTGCAACTGTCTCAAAATCGGATTGAGCTTCTTCTGTTTTTTTAAGCTCCAATCGAACCACGCCACGCCAGAAATAAGCTTTTATCCTCGAATCATTCGTTACATTTTTACCTTTTATAAGTTTAGAAAAAATACTTTCTGCTTTTTTCTTATTCAATTTGATATGATAAATTGCCCTGTTCAATTCGATCTCATTTATTTCTTTTGACGTGAACATTTTTTTATATTTGGAAGTCAGTGTTTCCGCTTTCGGACGATTCTCTATCCGGTATAAAGAGATGATATATTCTTTTGCAACCTGCGAAATATTTTCATAACCTATAAAATTATTTCCAAGTTTTTCATTGATCTGTTTATAATTTTTCGCCGCATCCAGGAAATCTTCCCGGATGAAAGCTATACGTCCTGACATTTCATAGTTTTTCAGGTCATTCTTATTTTTTTTAAGAAGTTCATTATAAGTGTATTCTGCCATTTCCAGGTCATTGGTCTCGAACTGCAGCATCCCCAATTTACCTAAAACCTCATTATTCTTATCGACAACGTACATCAAAGATTCTTTGGCATTTTCCTTTTCATTTATTGCAAGATAATCATCTGCAAGCAAAATGTAATATTCATCTGATCTCTTATCCTGTGGAATAAGAAGTTGATATTTAACAGCTTCTGCATACTCACCGGAATTCCTTAATATTCCTGCAAAGTATTTCACTACTGTTCCGAAACCATCATAATACTCCACATTGTTCAAGAGGAATGCTAATTTATCTTTTGCTTCTTCGTTGTTTCCGGATTCATGAAGAATCACGGAGTAATGAAAGAAAATCTCAGGATGATCGAGGTCTATTCCGGAATCTGCGATCCTGTAATTTTCCAAAGCTTTATCATCATTATTTGCACTATAAAAATATTCTGCCAGAAAGATCTTTGCTCCAAAATAATCCTCATCACTTATCTGGCTGTCATTCATTAATTTCTCATAATATTCCGCAGCTTTCTTCGTATTATTATGTGCTTTATAAAAATCTGCAATGTTTAGAACAAACTCATTAATGGCAGATGAATTAGGATATTTCGTAATAAATGCTTCCATCTTACCGATCGATGCCTGTTTTATTTTTTCTTCTGAGATAAGTTCACGTATGAGATCAAGTTCTGTGATCCATTCGATATGTTTGGTTTTATCGAGTGTGGAGATCAATCCTCCCACCTTGACCAGATATTCGTTCGCTTTATTTTCTTTCGATTCGGCTTTCAGTTTCTCTATAAGTATCAGGTACAATTTTGCTTTATGATAAATATCTTCAGGTTTGTTCTCGCCTTCCAGCAGGTTGATTGTTCTTTCATATTCTTTAAGATCGCAGATAAGGATATTGAATAATTCTTTCTGCAAAAGATCCCGATTATTATCTTCCGAAAATTTTACAAAAGAATCCAACAGTCTATTAAAGGCAATTTCATAATTCTGTTGTTTGAATTTTTTCAGATATTGTTTTTTTTCTGATATTTTAACACGGATGTATATATCATCTACATCATCCGTATTTATTTGTTCCAGTTCGGAAACGGCTTCGTTGAATTTTCCCAGCTTTTCGAAGCAGAGAGCTATTTTATAAGAAGCTTTCTGCTGGTATTCCGGAGAGGAATAACCTGTTACGATCCTCTGGTAATATTTCATTGCTTTGGAATAATTTCGGAACTGGTCAAAATAGATATTCCCGATTTTATATAAAAGTTCATCTTTATCTGCATATTTATTTTCGACCAGTTTTTGAAGAGAACTTATTGCGACACTCAGTTTACCCGTATCTAAAAGTATATTTGCTTTCAGTAAATTGCTTTCATAATTAACTTCTTCATTTTTCGAGAAAGACAGAATATTTTTTATGATATTTTCTGCTTCAAAGAAATTTTTCAGGTAATATTGTGCTTTTGCCAGATGGAGCATATATTTTGCTTTCAGAGGGCTCTTTTTGAAAACCTTCTTAAACTCGGAATAATCTGCAACAAGCTCTTCATACTTGTATAATTGCAACTGGCAGAAAGAATAACGAATAATATATTTATCGAGATTTAAAGAACTATCGAACTTCTTTACAAGCTTTCCTGTTTCCGGATAAGCTTTTTCATATTTATTCAGGACAAGATAATATTCTGCTAATTTATTACGCAAAATTTCCTCGTAGTTGCGGGGAATGTTCCCTTCCAGATTCTTAGATAATTCTTCTGCTGCAGAACCGGGTCCTTTTTCTTTTTCCATTATCTCAATTTCTAATTCCAATGCTTTCCAGCGAATATCCCGATCGGAATATTCATTCATTATTCTCTTTAAAGTTTTTTTCCCTTCATCAGGAATATTGGCAGCAAAATAAGACCTTGCCATAAGCAGCATAATATCCGGAATGCCATGATAATCTTTGTAATCTTTGATCAATTTCTGGCAGAGAATGATAACCCTTTGATATTCTTTTAGTTCATAATAACTCCGGATATATAATTGAAGTGATTGTTTGGCAAATGTCGATAAAGGATATTTCTTGATAAGGATTTCAAAGTTATCGATCGCATTATCATATTTTTCCTGCCGAAACTTTACAATGCCAAGATAATAAAGCGTTCTTTCCCGGAAAGAACCGGTAGGATATCCGTCCAGAAGTCTTTCATAAGTTCGCTCGGCTTTGGCAAATTGTTTCCTGAGCCGATAACACTCTCCAATATAAAAAAGTGATTCCTGGGCTTGCCCGGAAGTAGGTGATGCGGCAATTACTTTTTCAAATTCATTTATTGCTTCTTCATATAAAGCATCATCAAAAAGATCCTTTGCGAACTGGATATTTGCAGAAAGACCAAGTGCAAGCACGATAAATATAATTATTATGATTTTTTTCATTCACTCCTCCAGAATGTGTCTATAGTTTGAATGGCTATTTGTATGTCAACTTTGATTTCAACTGCAACCTTGAAAAAGTTTAGAAGACTTCTCTTCCTGCTGAACTTTTTCAATGGTTATTTTTTAACTCACCC
>JAIORR010000011.1 GCA_021108055.1 Candidatus Cloacimonadota bacterium | reverse complement strand
GGCACAGGTGGGAGAAGAAATAAAATCTCTTCGCTGAAAGCGATGAATAAAGGAGCAAACAATGGACCTGAAAGAATTCAATCAACCATACTCCCACGTGGGAAACAAAGATACCGGCATACTGCTGATCCACGGTTTCACATCCACCACTTCCAGCATGATGTATCTTGCCCAACAATTCAGCGAAGCTGGCTTCCACATAGAATTACCTTCTTTGCCCGGACATGGAACAACCTGGCAAAATCTAAATAAAATCAACTACGAAGAATGGATCGAAGAATTACAAAAATCCCTGCAAATACTTCAATCCCGAACATCAAACATCTACGTTTGCGGGCTTTCACTCGGAGGTGCTTTGGCATTACGAATGGCACAAATACATCCAGAAATTACAGGAATTATCCTTATCAATCATGCCTGCAAATTCGTTCATCCCAAATTCTGGTTTGTCCCGCTTCTCCGCTTTCTTATTCCATCCACTCCCGCCATAGCTTCCGATATAAAAAACCCGAAAGAAAAAGAGATCGCTTACGACCGAACTCCTACAAATGGCGTCTATCAAATGCTGTGTTTACTTAAGATCATCCGCAAAAATCTGCCGCAAACCAAACAGCCTGTCCTTATATTCAAATCAAAAGAAGACCACGTAATTCCCCGTGTAAGCGCATTATACACACTCAAAAAAATCGGTTCTACACAAAAAGAACTTATCTGGCTGGAAAATTCTTACCATGTTGCAATAATGGATTTCGATAAAGAACTCATCGCAGAAAAAAGCATTGGATTCATATTAGGACGGAAATAAAATTCCATGCAATTCATCAAAACAAAGGACGGTTCGTACACAGTTTTTAACCAAAAATATCAAGAGCATTATCATACCATTTCCGGTGCATTGGAAGAAGCATTTCAAAAACATGTGAATGCTGTCGGCGTGGAAAATGGATTTCACATCCTGGATTTCTGTTTCGGACTCGGATACAATTCTATTGCAGCTACAAAAGATCACAGAAATCTGACGATCATTGGACTGGAAAATGACAGCGAAATTATCGAAGCAATAAAAAATCTATCCGTTCTTGATGAAATCGAAAAAGAATTTACCACTTTCCAAAATATAGCTGAAAAATTAGAAATTACCGATGATAACAATAATACTATCAAATTGATCATAGGAGAGGCACTTGTTTCAATCTCTTCTCTTCCAAAAGATTATTTCGATCGTGTTTTCTTCGATCCGTTCTCACCCGGCAAACAGCCCGAAATGTGGAGCAGGAAAGTATTTCAGAAAGTACGCAACGTAATGAAACAGGGAGCAAAACTGAGCACTTACAGTTGTGCAAAATCTGTTCGACAAAATATGGTCGCAGTAGGCTTCAAAGTGATGGATGGTCCGATTGTGGGCAGGAAAAGTCCGGCAACAATAGCAGTGAAATAGCAGTCAATACGCAAAATCATTGGATATGTTGCGTTTCAATACGCAAAATACATAAAATATTTGCGTATTTGATTAATTTTATTATTTTGTCACTTGTGAGGTCATTATGATTAAAAGAACTTTAATAAGCCAAATTCTTACCTGTCTTTATAAGAATAAAATTATTATTATAATAGGATCGCGTCAGGTCGGTAAAACTACCCTTTCCCGAGAAATAGAGAAGAAATTAAATGTGAAATCACTGTGGTTGAATGGTGACGAACCCGATTCAAGAAATCAGCTTACAAATGTTACTTCAACCCAGTTAAAATCTTTAATTGGTAACAACAAAGTTGTTTTCATTGATGAAGCCCAGAGAATAACTAATATTGGTCTTACATTGAAATTAATTGCTGATAATCTTAGTGACGTACAAGTAATTGCAACAGGATCATCATCCTTCGACTTATCAAATCAGATAAAGGAACCATTAACCGGCAGAAAATATGAATACTTCTTATTTCCGCTTTCCTTTTACGAACTCTGTGATCATTCCAGCCAAATAGAAGAGACACGTTTATTAGAGCATCGAATGATCTATGGTTACT
This sequence comes from Candidatus Cloacimonadota bacterium, assembly GCA_021108055.1. Taxonomy (GTDB): domain Bacteria; phylum Cloacimonadota; class Cloacimonadia; order Cloacimonadales; family TCS61; genus JACNIV01. The sequence goes on along the minus strand of JAIORR010000011.1, from coordinate 2,050 downwards.
ATCCGGAAATCGTAACAAATCCTGGAGAAGAAAATCTGATCTTAAATGAAGTAAGTGAAAGTTATTTGTATAAAGACGTATTAGCAACAGGTAAAATAAAAAAGCCGGCAGCTTTAGAAAAACTTTTGCAGGCAATAGCACTGCAATTGGGAAAAGAAGTCAGCTTTAATGAACTGGGTCAGTTGATTGGAGTTGATAATCAGACAGTGGAAAGATGGGTCGATATTCTGGAGAAATCTTTTGTTGTTTTCAGATTAAGATCATTAAGCAGGAATGTCCGCAATGAGCTAAAAAAAGCCAGGAAAATCTATTTTTATGATAATGGTATCAGGAATGCAATCATCAAAAATTTTAATCCTTTGGCACTTCGGCAAGATGTGGGAGAACTCTGGGAAAACTTCTTGATATCCGAGAGAATGAAGTACAATCAGCGGCATGAAAGGTTAACTAATAACTTCTTCTGGAGATCTAATACACAGAAAGAGATAGATTTTATTGAGGAATATGGGGGAAATATTTTTGCTTATGAGTTCAAGTGGAATCCCAATAAAGCCGTTAAAATTCCTCCTGGTTTTGTCAGATTATACCCGAAAGCAAAAACCAAAATTATAAATCGATCCAATTATACTGACTTTATTCTATAGTTGAACGAGTTTTAAAAATTGTATAATAAACTGTTCATTATAAAATCCTTGCACTAAAAAGTGATTTCCAGTTAGAGGTAATTCGGTACTTTCCGAAGATTTTGCAAAATAGGAGGGAAAAAATGTTATTTTCAAGATTATATGCGATTATAATTATCCTTGGCGGATATCTGGCTTGCAAAATGATATTTAAACAATGGCCGTTAAGGAATAACCAATCTGAAGAAGAAACAGAAAGAGTTCCAGGTTCGATTTTCATGAGAATGATAGGATTTGGAATTATCATTGGTCAATTGATCTATATCTGGATCATTTTTTCAAAAGTATTTATGATTGCAGATTCCATTTCACTCATATTTTTATTTGTAAAAATAATTTTCACAGGGCTTATTGCACTAATGCTCTACAAAAATATCAAAGGATAATATGTTAGAACGAATTACAGATCCCGTCGAACAAATCGACGAAAAAGAATTTGATAGAAGTCTGCGTCCCAAAACTCTGGAAGAATTCGTAGGGCAAAATCAGATAAAAGAGATCCTGGATATTTCCATTCAGGCAGCCAAACTCCGTCGCGAACCACTCGATCATATCCTGCTTTACGGTCCTCCGGGACTGGGAAAAACAACTCTTGCACATATTATTGCCAACGAGATGGAAGTAGAAATTAAAGTAAGTTCGGGTCCTGTTTTGGAAAAAGCTCCCGATCTTGCCGGAATCCTGACTAACCTGCAGAGAAACGATGTTTTTTTCATCGACGAAATACACCGTTTGAACCATGTGGTGGAAGAATATATTTATCCTGCTATCGAAGATTTTGAGATGGAGATCATCATAGACAGCGGACCAAGTGCGCGTTCTTTGAAAATAGACATCGAGCCTTTCACGCTTATCGGAGCAACCACCCGCGCCGGGCTTCTTACTTCACCTCTCCGTTCCAGGTTCGGGCTTGTTCTACGGCTGGATTATTACGATGTGGAAAGCATAAAGAAAATAATTATACGCTCCGCAAAGCTCATGAAAATTCCTATCGAAAAAGACGGAACAGATGAAATCGCCCGAAGAAGCAGGGGAACTCCACGTGTGGCAAACCGTCTTCTACGCCGTGTGCGTGATTATGCCCAGATCAAAGGTGACGGTATCATCACCAGAGAAATAGCCATTAAAGCGCTGAAGATGCTGATGGTGGATAACGCCGGATTGGACGATATGGATAAACGCCTTCTGCATACAATAATGGAAAACTACGGCGGTGGACCGGTTGGTCTTAAAACTTTAGCAGTTGCCGTGGGAGAAGACCCCGGCACAGTGGAAGAAATTTATGAACCCTACCTCATCCAGCAGGGATTTTTAGATAGAACACCTCAAGGCAGGAAAGCAACGATGAAAACTTATAAACATTTTGG
>JAIORR010000077.1 GCA_021108055.1 Candidatus Cloacimonadota bacterium | reverse complement strand
GCATATTCTTTTATTACAAACAAGAAATATTTTTATGTTCAGGAAAAAAACAATTGACTGAAAAGAAGGAAATAACAAATTACGAATGTAGGGCATATCCTATTAATAAATAAAAAAAAATTAACTCGAAATATATTTTATATCTTTTTTAAATGGTTAGTAAATTTGTCGTTTAATTAACGAAATAAAAAACCGTAAAGGAGGAAAAATGAGTAACAGAACACCGGGGATCAATCATGTTTCCATTGCTGGAAATATTGTAAGGGATGCGGTTGTAAACCGTGTTGGGGAGAAAAAAACAGCAGTAACTACCATTACTATTGCACATAATCAACGATACCGCGATAAGAGTGAAAAGTGGCAGGAAAAAGTTATATTCGCCGATGTGGAAGTGTGGGGACCAATGGCCGAACGTGCTGAAGATTTTTATAAAAAAGGTATCCCGGTAATTGTGGAAGGCAGCCTGAAAGAAAATCAATGGAAAGATAAAGAAGGGAAAAATCATTCAAAAATATTGATCAGGGCAGATCGTGTTCATGTTCTTGCTTATCCGGAAAAGAAAAGCGAAGATAAGTAACTCATGCTTTGAACCTGTGAAAATAATAATATTTCACTGGGTCTACTTTGAACGACAAAAAAAAGGAAGCTGTAAAAAGCTTCCTTTTTTGTTTTATAAAATATAAACTAAAACCTATATCCCAGTCCGAAATGATGTGTTGCATCGATCGTATGTGTGTTGTATGCATATTCCACGATAATGTTGTACAGATCGAATTTTGCTCCCAGAGAATAGCTGGCAGGATTATTGCGAACACCAAAACGAAGAGAGAGCATTTTATATACTTCAAGTTCTGTCCCTGCATGAAGTTCTGTATCTCCATCCAATGATCTCTTTAGTTCAAAGGATGTGGTGACTCCATTATAAGGCATGTAAGAGATACCCATTGCCATTTTCTGAGGAAGATCATGACTGTTATCTTCACCGACTTTCGGGTTGTTCAAATTAGATATGGAAAAACCGATCCGGGTTCTCTGATGTAAGGTAGCCAGTGCTCCAAGATTCAGTCCGAACGCAGGTTGATCTCCAAAACCATTTATGGATAAATAATAAAGATTTGCAGTATAACCAAAATTGATCTCTGAATGAACATCTTTTAAAATGGTGAAGGAATGTGCCAGTGCATATATTTTTTCTGATAAAAGACTTATATCATGATAATCTACATCCATAGATTGAAGCCCTATTCCTAATACACCCAGATTTTTTGGAAGTTCCATTGAAAGAGATACCGTATTCAATATCTGGAAATCATTGCCGAATAGCTTGGAATAACTTATGTTCAAATTATTGCCTGCTTTTATCAAACCAGCAGGATTATAAAATATACCATAGGCATCATCGCTTGTAGAATAAAAAGTTCCACCCATTGCTCTTGCTCGGGGAGAAGGTTCGTAATCATCAAAAATTGCTGAAAGATTTACTGTAACCAGGATCATAAAAAGAATTATCTTTAATATTTTCATTTTCTCACTCCCTATTTCAATAGAGCACCGATCACTATCGGAGCTTTTGCTGTTTTCTTCTTACCACTGTCAACATCGATCACTTCCAGATAACAAATATATAAACCGAGAGGTAGAAGTTTATTATTCTTATCACGTCCATTCCAGTTGTAACAGGTTATTCCGGATGAATTTGAAATAATTATATTTTGTGGAGTGAAAACAAGTTTCCCTTCCGCATTATAAATTCGCAGGATGGCTTTACCATCTTTCTTGGAAGCAAACTCTATCGGGAAAGTTTCTCCAGCGTAAGGGTTAAAAGGTTTTGCAGGAATGTTCAAGATTGCTTTATGAGAAGAAACACCAAAAACAATGGTCTTTGGATCGCCGGAAGGAAAAGTTTCTTCAATGCCGGCTGTATCTTGTGCAGTGATATAAAAGTGAACGGATGTTCCTTCTTTCTGTCCGGGAATTGTAGCATAATACTCAACACTTCGTTCAGTTGTCATCTCCATCGGCTCAAAATCATAATCGCGGGAAGTCTTCCACCAAAGCAGAACATTGCAACTGTCATAGTATGAAAACTGAACCAGTACATCTTCATTGGTAGCTGGATAATTTTCATAAACAATAGCACCGATTCCACCCAGAACAAAATCATTGGCATCTCGGGGATTTAAACCATAATAACCAAAACCATAATCTACCAGCCCCGTAATAAAAATAAATTCATCACCGGTCTGGGGATTGAGATATTCATAGAAACCGTCGTCTATCTGGCATTCTCCGCTGCCGTCATCTACATACCATTCGTTAAAACTATCGGGTGTTTCCGTAACTACAACGTTGGAAACAGTAACCAGAACACCTTCATACATTTCTTCGGAAGCCAGTTCATCTGTGGTTATCTGAACCGCATCGGGAATTGAATTACCGGTACTTAGAACGGAAAATTCTGAAATGCTGGTTAATTCGGTAAGATTATAATATTCATCTACAGTTGCAGTAATTTCCACTTCATCACCAGGGTCGGGAACGTTGCTGTAATCATAAACATAAATGCCTTTCCAGGCTCCGCCTTCCGGCATGGAAATAAAATATTTTTCTTCATCATAACCGTATCCTGTCACAATTCCGCTGGTAGTAACAACCTGTCCATTGTAAGGTGAATCGCCACTTGCGGCTTCAGTATATTGAATATCGTAGATACTCACATAATCTGAAAATGCAATAGATGAAAGGAATATCAGAAACAGGATGATTGCATATTTTTTTATCTTCATTTATCCTCCACGGGATCTTTTCTGTAAAACAAGGTATATCCGATCATTAAACAGATAGCTATCACGATCGAACTATCTGCGATATTAAATACAGGCCATCTTTTCATAAGAAAATCAGGAAAATCACACCAGATGAAATCAGTAACACTTCCAATCACTATTCTGTCAATCAAATTTCCAACAGCACCGCCTAATATCAGCGCAAATGATATTATTTCCAGTCTGGAGTTTGATTTTTTTATGAAATATATTATTAATATTATGGCAACTATTGTAATAGAAATGAATATAATTTTATTGATAATTGCATTTCCAAATGAAAAGCTGAAAGCAGCTCCTGTATTCTGGACGCAGGTTATCCAGATAAACTTTCTGGTGATCTTAATTACATCGCCTACTGCGATGTAATTTCTAACGAGAATTTTGGAAATCTGGTCTAATATGATGACAGCGAGAGGTATCCAAAAATAATGAAATTTCTTCACTAACGTCTTCTTTTCTTTTTTTCTTCTTTAGATTTACATTCGATACAGAATTTTGCATAGGGAACGATCTTTAATCTGTTCTCGGAGATGTAGTTACCACAGATCTCACAAATACCGTATGATTTATCATATATTCTTTTCAAAGCGATGTTCAGGTTACGAAGTGTTTCGAGTTCTTTTCCAAGGAGATATACTCTTTTTTCCGATTGGTCTGTATCTGTGCCCATATCTGCCTGATGTAAAGAATAGGATGACAGGTCTCCACTTCTATTTTTGGCTCCTCTTTTCTGGATATTATCGATTCCTTTAATGATCTTTTCTGTTTGTTCTTTTTCTTTTTTCAAGATGTTTTCATATTTTTCAAGTTGTTTTGAAGATAAATTTTTTGCAGCCATAAGCTACTTCCTTTTTTTCATATTTTTTTTACTAAATTTATTATTAATATTTCAAGTTGATCTTTTGACATAGCAGCATTTTTTCTTATTTCATTCTGGCTATGCGGTTTGTTGTGAAAAATGTTGCTTAAGTTTGTAACAACCGATATTGCCAGTACTTTTAATCCGCTGTGTACCGCAACGATAACTTCCGGAACAGTGGACATGCCAACCAGGTCTGCTCCCAGATAAACAAGCATCTTACATTCCGATCTGGTTTCAAGATTTGGACCGGGCAATCCGGCATAAATACCTTTTTTTAATTCAAAATTATTTTCGGATGCTATCTCTTGAGCAAGTTCGATCAATTCATTGCTGTATGGTTCGTTCATACTTGGAAAACGTTCACCGAGTTCATCCGGATTTTCACCGATAAGAGGGCTATCTCCCATCAGGTTAAGATGATCGC
>JAIORR010000331.1 GCA_021108055.1 Candidatus Cloacimonadota bacterium | reverse complement strand
ATTTCTTACAACCAATCTTTAGATCGTGATACAGCTTTCTTCCATTTTGAATATTCAACCTGTCGCGTTCTTTCATTCATGGACGGTGTCCATGTTTTATCTGCCTGCCAGTTTGTTGCCAGATCATCGATATCTTTCCAGAATCCTGCTGCCAGCCCGGACGCATAAGCTGCACCCAGTGCAGTTGTTTCGGTAATAATAGGGCGAATAACTTCTATATTTAATATATCCGATTGGAACTGCATAAGAAGATCATTAGCGGTCATTCCGCCATCCACTTTCAGTTTTTTCAATTGTAATCCGGAATCTTTTTGCATAGCTTCAAATACTTCTCTGGTCTGAAAGGCTGTTGCTTCCAAAATAGCTCTGGCTACATGCCCTTTGTTTATGTAATGAGTGAGACCAAATAAAACACCACGGGCATTGCAGTTCCAGTGTGGTGCAAAAAGTCCGGAAAATGCAGGAACAAAATAAACTCCACCGTTGTCTTTTACACTGGAAGCCAGAGTTTCAATTTCCGTCGATTCTGTGATCAAACCAAAATTATCACGGAACCACTGAACAAGAGATCCAGCCATGGCAACAGAACCTTCCAATGCATACTTTGCCGGTTCTTTACCGATCTTACAGGTAACAGTTGTGAGTAAGCCATAACGGGAATGAACAATTTCCCGGCCGGTATTCAAAAGTAGAAAACAACCGGTACCATAGGTATTTTTTGCTTCTCCTTTCTTTGTACAATTTTGTCCGAAAAGAGCAGCCTGCTGATCTCCCAGGCAACCGCAGACAGGTATTTCATTCAGGAAAACACTATTTTTAAATGTATAGCCATATATTTTACTATCGGAAGAAGGACGAATTTCAGGAAGAATATTTTTTGGAATTCCCATAATTTTAAGTAGTTCCGAATCCCAATCCAGCGTTTCCAGATTCATCAGTAATGTGCGGCTGGCATTAGTAACATCGGTGATGTGCATCCCGCCTTTTTGTCCTCCCGTCAGGTTCCAGATAAGCCATGAATCGATCGTACCGAAAAGAAGCTCTCCATTTTGTGCTGCTTTTTTCAGACCGGAAACATTATCCATCAGCCATTTTATTTTGGGAGCGGAAAAATATGTGACCGGTGGTAGTCCGGTTTTACGTCTGAAATAATCATCTCCGTATTTTGCAGCTAATACTGTGCAGATCGCATTTGTACGAGTATCCTGCCAGACAATAGCATTATGGTAGGGAATTCCGGTTTTTGGATTCCAGAGAACGGTAGTTTCCCGCTGGTTCGTAATTCCCAGAGCAGTGATTTCATTGGCATTAATATTGGATTTTTCCAATGTAGCAGAAATTACTTTTTTTGTGTTTTCCCATATCTCCAGCGGATCGTGTTCCACCCAGCCGGGTTTGGGATAGAATTGTTTGTGTTCAAGCTGATGAGAAGCAATGATCTTACTCGTGTGATCGAATAAAATGAAACGGGTGCTTGTAGTACCCTGATCAATGGCACCTATATATTTTTTCGGTTTCAAAATACTTCTTTCATCACTTTAAGATACAATTGGTACACCTCATCATTAAAGCATGAAAAAATGATCTTTTTGAGAGTACTATTTTCATGGAGGAATTTTTTTATTTCCAGCAAGGCGATTTTTGTTGCTCGTTCTTTTGGAAAGCAATAAACTCCGGTGCTGATAGCCGGAAAGGCGATCGATCTGATATTATTTTTCACTGCAAGCTTAAGACTGTTTTTATAACAATTTGCCAGTAATTCGTCTTCATTGTTTTTACCACCATGCCAGATAGGTCCAACAGCATGAATAACGAATTTTGCAGGCAATCTGTAACCCTTTGTTATCTTAGCTTCTCCTGTAGGACAGCCATCTAATCTTCTGCATTCTCTCAGAAGTTCAGATCCGGCAGCCTGATGAATAGCACCATCCACACCACTTCCGCCGAGAAGAGTATTATTGGCGGCGTTTACGATCGCATCAACTTGCAGGATTGTAATATCTCCCTTTATAATTTGAATGTGATCCAGCATCATCTTTTTCTTTTTTTCATATTGCTTTAAGACTTCCATTCCTTTACTTGTTATTCGATATTTCTGTTTTGAACTACCTGGATTTTGAGGAATCGTATATCTTATCAATCCTCTTTCTCTTAATAATGAAATAGCTCTCTTGAAGTTACCGGATTTTCCCGTTCTACCCAGGTTCTCGGCAATTTCTTTACTGGAAAGCATTCTCTCGGAACAGCCGCTTAAAATGTTGATATGAATGTCGGCAAAGAATGACTGATCCCATTCGAAATCTCTAAAGAAATCAAAATACTGGCTCTGCTCGATCGTTTGAATACCGGAGGTGGAAGCTGATTTCCTCATTTCCTTGATTTTGTTGATAAGACCATTTGTAGATGAATCATGACATGTAGTTTTGGCTTTATCTTTTAATTGCGGTTGGATTGTTTTTGCTAATTGTTTTCCCAGTTCCACTCCCCACTGATCGAAGCTGAAAATATTCCATAAAATTCCCTGTGTGAATATCTTGTGCTCATACATAGCTATCAGACTGCCGAGTGTTCGTGGATTCAGTTTCTTAAAAAGGATCGAATTGGATGGTATATTTCCTTTGAATATCTTAAATGGTAGAAGTTTTTTTATTTCTTCTTCGGATTTGCCGGCAGCTTTTAATTCTGAAAGAACTTCTTCTTTACTTTTTCCTTTCATCAGTGCTTCTGTTTGTGCAAGGAAATTTGACATCAGTTTCTGATGATGGTCTCCGATGGGATTGTGACTGACGGCAGGAGCCAGGAAATCACATGGTATCATTTTTGTTCCCTGATGAATAAGCTGATAAAAAGCGTGTTGTCCGTTCGTTCCGGGCTCACCCCAGATAATTGGTCCGGTTTGATAATTTACTTGTTTCCCGTTTCTATCAACATATTTCCCATTGCTTTCCATATTTCCCTGTTGGAAGTATGCCGGAAATCTGTGCAGATATTGGTCGTAAGGTAATATGGCTTCGGTTCTACTTTCAAAGAAATTAGTGTACCAGAGTCCAATTAAAGCCAGGATAACAGGAATATTTTCTTCAAAGGAAGTTTCTTTGAAATGTGTGTCAATTACATACGCACCTTCAAGAAGTTCTATGTAGTTTTCAAAACCTATAGAACAGGCAATAGAAAGACCGATAGCACTCCAAAGTGAATATCGACCACCTACCCAATCCCAGAAAACGAACATATTTCCCGGATCGATCCCGAACTCGACAACACCTTCTTTGTTTGTGGAAATAGCCACGAAATGCTTTTTAATGTGTTCTTCATTTTGAGCAGAATTCAAGAACCACTTTCTGGCAGTGAAGGCGTTCGTCATAGTTTCCTGGGTTGTAAAGGTTTTGGAAGCTATCATAAAAAGAGTAGTTTCAGGGTTAAGCCTCTTCAGGGTTTCCACAATGTGAGAACCATCTATATTAGAAACAAAATGTACATCGATATTGATCTTTTTGTATGGCTTCAGAGCTTCTGTTACCATCAGGGGACCAAGGTCGGAACCACCGATACCGATATTTACAATATCCGTTATGATCCTTCCCGAAAACCCTATCCAGTGACCGGAAGTGATCTTATCGGAAAATTCTTCCATTTTCTTAAGGACAGCATTAACATCCGGCATCACATCTTTTCCATCTACAATAACAGGATTGTTTGAACGATTCCGAAGTGCAGTGTGAAGAACAGCCCTGTTTTCGGTCTCATTGATCTTTTCACCGGAGAACATATTACCGATCGCATCTTTAAGCTTAACTTCTTTTGCCAGCTTGAAAAGTAGTTTCAGTGTTTTTGCGGTTATTATGTTCTTTGAGAAATCAACGAGAATGTCTTCAAAAGTTAAAGAGAATTTGGAAAATCTCTCTTCATCTTTTTCAAACAGATCTTTCATCTGAACATTTCGCATTTCCTTAAAATGTTCTCGAAGCTTTTTCCAGACTTCGGTTTGGGTTGGATTGATTTTTTTTAGCATTTTATTTTCCTCTTTCATTTTTTTCATTCAAATACTTAAAAACCGATGAATAGATTAACGGTTTGTCCCTCTCATTAACCACTCTACTAAAATATTTTCTCATTAC
>JAIORR010000321.1 GCA_021108055.1 Candidatus Cloacimonadota bacterium | reverse complement strand
AAATTGTATTTGACATAAAAACGTATGGTTAGGTAAAAATGTGCAGGTGAAAAAAATTAAAAAAAATAGGAGAAGATCATGAAAAAATCAGTAATTTTTATTTTCGTTTTATTACTTTTGAATCTGGGGTTAATTGCAGAAACAGTCACTTACGATGATGCATTGAATGAAGCCGGGTTTGATCTTAACCGGATAAGTGGTTCCGGTGTAGGGATCACATTTTCCATCGACGAGTTTACACTGGAGAATGTAAGGATAAACGGGGAAGATTTGCAGAGCATCATACTTCCCAACACGTTCCTGCAGAATGAAGCAGGAGCACCTAATCTTCCCGGTAACGGAAGATATCTTGCGCTGCCGCAGGGAGCTGTTGCTTCTTTACACATCGTATCTTCACGCACCGAAGTATTTCAAAATATAGAAATGGCACCTGCTCCCCGTATTCCATTGGATACGGAAGAAGGTCCGTTGGATTACAGCAGGGATTTAAGTATTTATAATCAAGATGCTTTCTATCCGGCTGATCCTGTTCAGCTTGGTGATGTAACCATGATCCGCGGAGTCGATGCTGTGATGGTGGGTATCACACCTTTCCAATACAACCCTGTAACCAAAGAACTTATCGTTCACCGAGATATAGAGTTGGAAGTTAATTTCATTGGTGGTAATGGACATTTTGGAGCAGATAACCTGCGCAGCAGATGGTGGGATCCGATCCTGTCCGATACTTTCCTGAATTACGGATCGCTGCCCGAAATGAATTACAATTACACAAACACCAGGGATGGTGCCGAATATCTTATCATCTGCCCCGATGATGCTGTCTTTCTATCTTGGGCAGATTCGATCAAGGCGTTCCGTATAATGCAGGGTATTTCTACTGTGATCAAAACCACAACCGAAGTCGGCGGTAACACACCTACAGCTATCGAAACTTACATCGATGACATCATGGCAGCCGGCACCGGCTGGGATCCTGCACCGGCAGCTATTCTTCTGCTGGGTGATTATGGTACAACCGGCAGCACTGTTGTTTCTCCCATCTATAATAGCTACTGTGCGTCAGATAACATCTATGCCGATGTGAGCGGCAACCAAATGCCCGATGTCACCCTGGCCAGAATGACAGCCCAGAATGCAACTCACCTGGAAACCATGATAACAAAATTCCTCGATTATGAACGCACACCTCCCACCAATCCCGATTTTTATGATCATCCGATCACGGCACTCGGCTGGCAGGATGATAGATGGTTTCAGATATGTTCAGAAACTGTAGGTGGTTTCTTCAATAATGAACTTGGAAAAACAAGTGTAAGAATAAATGCCCTGGGATATCCCGCAAACAATCACACTACAGGTCCCTGGTCAACAGCAACTAATACATCCATGGTTCTAAATGTTTTTGGTCCTGATGGACTGGGTTATATTCCTGCTACACCGCAGGAATTAGGAGGTTTTACCAGTGGTACCGGCAATATGGTCATAAATGCCATCAACAGTGGTGCCTTTATTCTTCAACATAGAGACCACGGCGGCACAACCGGCTGGGGTGAACCTGATTTCCAATCCAGTGATATTAATAGTTTAACTAATAGTGACCTTGTGTATGTATTTTCCATTAACTGTCTTACCGGTATGTATAACATGGGTGGTGAATGTTTTGCAGAGAAATTTCACAGACATACACATAATGGTGAGAATGCCGGATGTCTGGGAATCATCGCTGCTTCAGAAGTATCTTACTCATTTGTAAATGATACATTCGTGTGGGGAATGTACGATAACATGTGGCCTGATTATCTTCCGGATTATGCCACAACTCCCGAACACAGGGGAATACTTCCTGCCTTTGCCAATTCAGCCGGAAAATACTTCCTGCAACAATCTAACTGGCCTTATAATACAAACAATAAAGAAGTAACATATAACCTTTTCCACCATCACGGCGATGCTTTCAGCACAGTTTATTCTGTTATTCCTCAGAACCTTACGATAATACACGATCCCGTACTTCTTAGTGCTTTAGATTACTTTACTATCATAGCAGATGAGGGTTCTCTTGTCGGATTGACCGTAGATGGAGTTCTGATAGGAGTGGGAGAAGGAACCGGTGTTCCTGTAGATATTCCTATTGTCCAACAACTGCCGGGTGTGGTTATCGATGTTACTGTTACAAAACAAAATTATTATAGATATACTGCTCAAGTTGATGTTATCCCGCCGGCAGGTCCTTATGTATTATTTGATTCCTATACTATGGATGATTCGGCTGGAAATGGAAATGATCTGATGGATTATGGTGAGTTTATTCTTCTTACCATAAGCGTGGAAAATGTGGGAATCGACCAGGCAGATAATGTAACCGTTACCCTGAGCACAGATGATCAGTACATAACCGTTACAGATGCTACGGAATTTTATGGAAACATCGCAGCGGGAGCAGTAGTAACGATAGCCGATGGTTTCTCTGTGGAAGTCTGCGATTCTATCCCAGATGAACATATGTTCTTGTTCGAAGTGAGTGCTACAGATGGAACTAATACCTGGTTATCCAATTTCGTGATAGAAGCTTATGCTCCTGTATTATGGGCAGATGAAATGGTCATCGATGATGCCGCCGGCAACAATAACGGAGTCCTCGATCCCGGAGAAACGGTTACGATCACGATTCCTACACATAACGATGGACATGCTTCCTCACCCGAAGCAATTGCCGATCTATCCTGTTCAAATCCACTTATCACTATCGTACAAAGCCCTGTCAACCTGGGGGAGATTGACAGTCAGTCTTTCGAGGATGCTGTTTACACAGTTACCGCCAGTGATGAGATCACCTTTGGAACTCCCGTAACTTTCAACTATATTGTAACAGCCGGAGAATATATCGTTACCAGAAATTATGACACATCGGTCGGTATATTCATTGAAGATTTTGAATCCGGTGGTTTCTCAAGCTTTCCGTGGGAATTTGTCGGCTGTAATATTTCCTGGCCAAATGTAAATCCGATCGAAGATTTTACTATAATCGATACTATACCAGGTGTAAACTGGAGTATTGCAACAGATAGTTTTTACAGCGGAACAGCCAGTGCCAAATCTTATGCTATCACTCACAACCAGGCATCTTTTATGAATACAACTGTGGATGTTGTAACGGATGGGGAGATCAGTTTTTATTATCGTGTAGCCTGTGAATACAGTCCTTCTCAAACAAATTTTTATGACGGATTGATCTTCTTTATAGATGATGTGGAAGCTGGTCGTTATCAACCGGAATCTGATGGTTCCACTCCCTGGACTTATGCTAATTACCCTGTAACTGCCGGAACACACACGTTTACGTGGGTATATGTAAAAGACAGCAGCGACGGCAGTACTTCAATGCCGGAAGATTGTGCCTGGGTCGATTATATAGTCTTCCCCACATTGTCTTTGATAAACGGCACAATTGCCGGACACGTAACACTTATTCCACCAGGAAATATTGAGGATGTAATAATCTCCACCTATTATGGTTCAACAAGTCCGAATGCCGGCGGGGATTACTCTTTTTTAAGTCCTGTGGGAATTTTCGATGTTACTGCAAGTCTTTCAGGTTATGAAACTGTCACCATTTATGATGTAGAAGTTTTCGAGAATCAGACAACAATCGTAGATTTTGAATTAGCCTACCTACCTCCTCCTATTAATCTTGAAGGAGAATTAAATGATTGTTATGTTACTTTAACATGGGAACAGTCTGGAACTGATAGATCAGAAAACATGAATAATACTGATAATTCAAGAGATTTCCAGCATTATAATATCTATCGGAATTTTGACAGCGGAACGTTCACACTTCTGGATACAACCCAGGCTTTAACCTATGTGGATTCTTTGTTCGATAGCGGAGATTACGGTTATTATGTTACAGCAGAATACAGTCAGAATAGTGAAAGCGACCCGACCGATACTATAATAATTCCTTACGTGCAAGTTGATGCAGGTAATGAATCGATCCCCGTTGTTACCATGCTGAATGGAAATTATCCCAATCCTTTCAACCCGGAAACCACGATTTCTTTTAATATCACCGCAGAGGACGCTGAGAACGCAGAGATCATTATTTATAATATCAAAGGACA
>JAIORR010000205.1 GCA_021108055.1 Candidatus Cloacimonadota bacterium | reverse complement strand
GGAACAGATGAAAGCAACCAACCCGTTTCTTCCGGAATATATCTTTATCAATTAAAAGTTGGAAACGAGTTTTCAGAAACAAAACGAATGTTGCTGTTGAAATAAAAATATCAGGAATGATTTTAGAGTAAAAAAAGATATTGCAAAAAATAGTAATATATTGCAAAATTATTGAGATTACATTAAAAAAATCCATTAATAAAATATTATGAGATTTTCTAAAATTATTTGAACCCGTTGAAACGACTTGAAGTGTCTATCTTCATATTAACCACCAACTGACCAGCCAAAGGTTTACCTGCCTTAGGCATGGCAGGTAAAAGTTGGTGGTTAATGAGAAAATATATTTCTCAATAACCGTTTTAAAGGTTTATTATTACTTCAAAACAGCCTTTCAGTATAAGCTCCATATTTGCATACGGAAATTTTTAAACTTGACGCAAAAAACCATTTTTTTAAGTTAATATTCCAAAATAGCTCAAAGGAATGAATGAATGATAGAAGTTATTCGTGAAAAATGCGTAGGATGTGAAATTTGCATAAAAGCTTGTGCTTACGGTGCAATAACAATGATAGACAAGATAGCAGAGATCGATATGGACAAATGTCCGCTTTGCGGAGCTTGTGTAAGTGCTTGTCCATTTGAAGCAATTATCATCAGGAAATTCGGACAGCAAGCGATAGATAAAAGTCAATTCAAAGGCGTGTGGGTTTTTGCAGAACAGAAGAATGGTGAGATCGCTCCGGTGGTTTTTGAACTTCTGGGAAAAGGAAAAGAACTGGCAGAACAGAGAGAAACGGAACTTGTTGCAGTTCTTCTGGGATATAACGTCGAAAAACTTTCTAAAGAGCTGATAGCTTACGGAGCAGATAGGGTTATCGTCGTAGATGATCCTGCTCTTAAAAACTTCCTGGACATTCCTTATTCCACAGCTCTTGCAGACCTTGCAAAAAAATACAAACCGGAGATAATTATTTCCGGTGCTTCTGTAATGGGACGTTCATTTATTCCACGTGTTGCGGTGGAATTGAAAACAGGACTCACAGCCGATTGTACCGGACTGGAAATAGATAAGGAAAGCGGTGGACTATTTCAGACACGACCGGCTTTTGGCGGTAATATTATGGCAACTATCGTTACTCCTAATCATCTTCCGCAAATGGCAACCGTTAGACATAAAGTTATGGACCCTATCGAAAAAGATGAAACCAGGAAAGGCGATGTCATCATAGAAAAAATCGATCTTTCCGGAATAAAAGACGATACAAAATTCCTGGGATTTGAAAAAGACGAAACGCAAACAGTTAATCTTACGGAAGCCGATTTCGTTATTTCCGGCGGCAGGGGACTAAAGAATAAAGAGAATTTTGCTCTTCTGGAAGAACTTGCCAGAAAACTCGATGCGGCAGTCGGTGCATCCCGTGCTGCGGTCGATGCCGAATGGATACCATATCCTCACCAAGTGGGACAAACGGGTAAAACCATCAAGCCAAAGGTTTATATTGCTGTCGGGATATCCGGCGCAATTCAACACCTGGCTGGAATGCAGTCTTCCGACTACATCATCGCAATTAATAAGGACAGTGATGCTCCCATTTTTAAGGTTGCAGACCTTGGACTGGTGGGAGACCTTTATGAAATTATTCCCCAGATCACAAAAAAACTCAAATAGGTTCAAATGAAGATCAAAACTTTTGCTTGTGTTCATAATGCAGATAATGTTTCCGAAAATACAAGTATAAAAGTCAAAAGCGATTTCCTCGGATTGTTCGGATTGCATTGCCTATCCTCCTTTTATAAACAGTCATGACCATCTGATAAGTAACTGGTTTCCGAAAGCAGGAGAAAAAAATCCTTTCCCGAATGTAGATATCTGGGTAGAAGAAATGAAAAATACAAAAACATTTCTTGAAAGGAACAAAGTCTGGATAAATGATGGAAGCTTTGACCTGACAAAAGGAACTGCTAAATTCATCATTTTGCTGGGAATATATAAAAATCTTTTTTCCGGTTGTGCTGTTGTGCAAGACCATATTCCAAATCAGAAAGACGAATATTATGAAAATAACCCCATAACGATCCTCAAAGAATACACTCAATGCCATTCCCTTTCTATGGGAAATTGGTGGGGCGGAAAAATAGCAGTGGAAGAATGGAAAGATTCACAGGGGGAAAAACCCTTTATCATTCACATCGGAGAAGGTATCGATGACAAAGCAAAATTATGCTTTCCCAAACTGGAAGAATTAGACCTTTTAAAACCAAATACATTGTTAATTCATGGAATTGCCTTAAGCAGGGAACAACTTAAGAAATGTGCTGATGTGGGTAGTTCGATCTGCTGGTGTCCGGATTCAAATTTATTCCTTGTTGGAAAAACACTGGATATCGAATCTTGCCTGGAATTCGGGGTGAATGTAGTTATTGGAACAGATTCTACTATGTCCGGCAGCATCAATATTCTTGAAGATATTAAAACCGCAAAAAAGAATTTCCCTGATATCCCGATAAAAGAAATTTTCAGGATGGTTACTTCAAATGCAGCTAAAGCACTTTTCTTAAAAGATTATTCGGGACAGATAAAAGATGAGACTGCCGAGTTACTTCTGATCAAGAAAAAAAACGACGATCCTTTCCGGAACCTTTTGGAAATCGATAATAACGATATCGAGCTTTTTATTCATAAGGGTATTCCAATATATGGAAATCAAAAATTCCTGGATAATTTCAAGATAGAGCTTTCAGATTATTTTCTATTTGAAAACAGGAACGTTAAGAAGTTCGTTTTCGGTCATCCCGAAAAAGTGATTGAGAAAATAGATTCTATCCTTGGCTATCATAAAAATTTCCCGTTCTTACCATTTTAAAAAGATAAACACAGAGCCACAGAGGCACAGAGAATGATTTGAATAAAAGCTAAAGGATAAATTTGTATGACTTTAGATGAACTAAATAAAATCAGCAAACAAGTTCTTGATGCTGCAATAGAAGTGCATAAACAGTTGGGTCCCGGTTTATTGGAAAGTGTTTATGAATATTGTTTATGCAAGGAATTAGAACTAAGAAATATTAATTATAAGAAACAAGTTAATATCCCCGTTTTCTATAAAAATGAACCTGTTGGCACAAATTTTATTATTGATATTTTGGTGGAAAACGAATTGATTTTAGAATTAAAAACTGTTGAAAAAATATTACCTGTGCATAATGCACAACTCTTATCTTATTTAAGATTAACTAATAAACGATTAGGAATACTTATCAATTTTAATGTTCCCAGATTAGTAGATGGCTGGAAAAGAATTATCAATGGTTATGATGAATAATAACGAACCTAATACAGCGGTGTTCTCCGTGCCTTCGTGTCTCTGTGTTAAAAACCGTATTCTTTATCATTTCTTTTTCCCCTTTCTCTGTGACTCTGTGACTCTGTGTTGAAATTATGTTAAATCTATCGGAAATATTCTATAGTATTCAAGGTGAATCCACTTATGCCGGACTGCCGTGCATTTTTATTCGCCTGGCAGGATGCAACCTGCGGTGTAAATATTGCGATACAACTTATGGTTACGAAACAAGCTTCTCGTTAGAACCCGGAGAAATTTTACAGGAAATTCAAAAATACGAGCCTGTAAAGCTTGTGGAAATAACCGGTGGTGAACCGCTCTTGCAGGAAGAAGTTTATACACTGTTCGAGCTTCTTGATAAAAATAATTATAAGATATTATTAGAAACGAACGGCAGCATCAAACTGGAAAAAGTGCCGCATTATGTTACGAAAATAGTCGATGTGAAATGCCCTGGAAGTGGTGAAGAAAACAGTTTCCTGCTTGGGAATCTCAAACACATTTCTCCACGAAAAGATGAAATAAAGTTTGTTATTTTAGATAGACGGGACTACGATTGGGCAAAGGATTTTATTAAAAAACACAATTTGCAGAAATATATAATTCTCTTTTCACCTGTATTGGAAAAACTTGAATCCCAAAAATTAGCAAGATGGATCACTGAAGATAAGTTGCCGGTTAGAATGCAGCTTCAATTACATAAGCTGATCTGGGGAAAAGATAGAAAGGGAGTTTAGCTTTTGGAGTTTTGGACTAAATTATCCGTGATAATTTTA
>JAIORR010000341.1 GCA_021108055.1 Candidatus Cloacimonadota bacterium | reverse complement strand
AGGAAGATGATCAACATGATCCCCATAAGAACGAACAGCATTGATGACAGAGCCAATACACCGCTGTTTTCCAGGCTGAGTCCGTCGAATTTCCACTTGTAGATGGAAACAATGAACATGATAAAGATCATAAAAAACACCATTCCGATCCCAAGCATAGCAGAGTTCATATAAAACTGTGAAAAAGTGTGAAGGCTGAACTTGAATTTTTCTTTCATAATTTTTTCCGATTTATTTAGATTTCGATCAATTTATATTTTCTTAAGCCCAGACCGATCTTTTCTGCGTGTTCTAATTGAATTTCCGGGTTAAGCTTTTCATAAGATATTTTTCCAATATCTTTTCCATTTCTCTTTCCGGTAAGGTCCAAAGTTGCCTGGTCGATAGCTACCGGATCGCAGGATGCCAGAATCCCGATATCGGGGATGATCGGCTCTTGCTTGATGTTCATACAATCGCACTCCCGGGTCATATCGGCAAGCACATTGATGAAAATGCTTTTTCCTTTTTTATTTTGAAAAACACCCAACGCATATTCTGCCATTCTTTTTTGCAGTTCCACGGACTGGATCCCCCAGTTGAACCTTACAGCACCGAATTTGCAAATGGAAAGGCATTCACCGCACCCGATACATTTTTCCTTGATGATGAAAGCTTTTTGGTTCTTTTCTACGATAGCAAGCTCGGGACACCAGGTTATACATTTTCCGCAAAAAGTACATTGGTCTTCTTTAATAAAAGGTTTGATCGAAGAGTGTTGCTGCAGTTTTCCCTTTTTACTGCAAAGTCCCATTCCCAGGTTCTTGATCGCAGCTCCGAATCCGGCAACAATATGTCCCGTGGGATGAGAAAGAACCACCATCGCATCTGCCAGAACAGCATCACGTGCAATATTTACTTTTTTGTACAAAAGCCCGGGAATTTCAACTTCTATTTCTGCATTTCCCAGAAGTCCGTCTGCCATAATGAACGGAGCACCAACTTTCTGATAAGTAAAGCCGTGTTTGTATGCGTGCAGGATATGAGTTATTGCATCGGAACGTGCACCGGCATAGAGTGTGGATGTTTCTGTGAGGAACGGATCTGCATCGATTTCTTTGATCTTTGAAACCACAATTTTTATCAGATCGGGTGAGATATGTGTTGTGTTATTTAATTCGCCCACATGCGTTTTAACGGCAACTTTGTCTTTTTTTGAAATCACCTTTGTAAGTTCGATGTTAGAAAGTATCTTTTCCATCGCAGAAATCCGATCTGCGTTTGTACTTTTTCCCGGTAAATTTACAAAAAGGATAGTATTTTGTTCCATATTAAAATTGTATATTACTCATGTAGAGTTCCCTTTTTTTTCATTTTTTTATATTGATCGGGATAGTATTTTTTAAGACAATCCGGACAAATGCCATGACTGAAATCCACATCGGAATGCTGAGAAAGATACTCTTCCACTTTTTGCCAGTAGCCGCTATCATCACGCACCTTCTTGCAGTGAGAACAGATTGGGATAAGACCACTGAGGGTTTTGACTTTTTTTAACGCTTGTTTCAATTCTGTTATCACTTTTTCTCTCTCGGTCTCAGCTTTTTTTCGTTTTGTAATATCTTTGTAAATTACAAAAGAACCACAAATTTTATTATTTATGATTATCGGAGCTGCTGAGATCGAAACCGGAACCAGAGTTCCATTTTTTCTTTTTCTCAGAGTGTCATGATATACCTGATCTTTGGTCATTTTTAAATTAAGTTCTCTTGCTTCTTCCAGCTTTTCTTTGTGAACAATAATGTCATCTATATGTTTGCCTTTTACTTCATCGAGATTATAACCGAAATATCTTCTGAATTGCGGATTAATACTTATTATGTGAAGATCATTATCCAGGTAAACCGATGGCTCGGGATTTCCCATAAAAATGCTTTCGAACTTTGCTTTGCTTTCTTCTAATTTTATCTTTGCTTCGTGTTTAACTATGGCTATTTCGATAGCAGCATGCAACTCTTCATTTTCAAAAGGTTTTACAATGTATGCCTGCGGCAATACTTTTTTTGCAGATTGAATTGTGCTTTCATCGGCAATTGCAGTAAGAAAAATAACAGGTATATCGATGTCTTGGTTGATCTTGTTAACGGTTTCAATTCCGCTCATATCTCCTTTGAGTATGATATCCATCAGAATAAGGTCGGGATAAAGTTCTTTTGCTTTTTCGATAGCTTCTTTTCCACTGGAAGTGATGGCTAAAACTTCGTAACCATAATTAATTAATGTACGTTTGATATCTTCTGCAATTATTCTTTCATCTTCAACTATCAATATTTTTGTCATGCTGTTGTATCTCTCCTTTTCAGTAGATTCTGAAAAATTCTGCAACTGTCATTCTATGTTTTCTTTTTTGTATAAATCAATAAAGAATCCATTTGAGTATCCATGACGACTTTTACATCTCTTCGGATTTCCTTTAAATAAGTTTTTCAAAATTTATTAATTTGATCTTTAACGTCAAGAAGTAAATATCTTTCAAAAGGAAAATGAACCATACAGATGTTTAAAAAAAAATCTTTTTTACAGAATATAATATTCTTTACAAAAAATTAATCAGAAAAATCTTTAACAAAAAATTTCATGAACTCAAGGAGATAAAATGGCAAAGATAGGATTTGATTTTCCGGAAAAACCCAGTAAAACAGCTTTATATGAAGTAGAAGACTGGTATCAACATCTTTTGGCAGAAAGACTGGATCGCGAATATCAACCAATTAAAAGAAGTAATTTCGGTGAATATGATATGGCAGTTAATTACCTTACTTCCGTGTTGGAAGAAGCAAAAGCTATCGAAAAAGTTGCTATCTTTAATATAGATCACATGGCGCAAATACGGTTTACAGGAAAAGATGCAGTTACGCTTTTGGATAGAGTTTTGCCTGCAAATGTAGCTGTAATGAAAACAGGGCAGTGCAAATATTCACTTCTTCTTACCGGGAAAGGAACTGTTCTGGATGATCTGATAGTTATGCGGTTTGCAGAGGATGATTTTATAATTGTCATTAATGCCGGACACGATATTACTGATGAAGCAAGAGGAATGAAGGCAGATATCGATGTGATCATGAGTTACAAAAAAGATGGGGAAGATGTAACTGCAAAAGATATTTCCGATGATCTTGTGAAGATAGATGTTCAGGGTCCGCTTTCATACAAACTGATCACCAGGCTTTATGGAAATTCTGTTGTAAAAAATCGCAAAAAACCGGAGAAAAATATGGGATTCTTCACGTTCAATGAATTCGATTTTAAAGGACAGCGTTATATCCTCAGCAGAACCGGATATACTAACCGCTGGGGTTGGGAACTTTATGTTCCGGTGCAGGTTGCAGAAGAACAGTTCAAACGAATTGCCTTGGAAGCTCTCGAATTAGGTGGTCTGGTTGTTGGTCTTGGTGGAAGAGATGAAAACCGTATTTCTGCAGGTAATTTTGGACTACCTCTAAATGGAAGTGAATATAACCCAAAACATACTCCCACAAATTGTCCTCTCTTTAAAGCTGCTATCGATATGGAAAAGGAAGATTTTATCGGTAAGAAAGCTCTGGAAAAAGATAAGGCAAACGATAAAAAAATGGTTCTTTTCATCACGGAAGGTATCGTTTCGGGAAGATCGATCTATAAAGATGGAACACGTATTGGAACAGTTACATCCAGTATAAATTCTCCTAATGTATCACAGGAAAAAAGGGAATTCATCGGATCGCAAAGGAAGAATGTTCTGGAAGAAAACGGCACGGCAGCTATCGGATTGGGCTGGGTTTATCATAATCCTTTTAATGTGGATGAAGATGGAAAAGATATTCTGATGGAAAATGAAAAACCGGTGCGCATTCGAGTGGAATTCTATCGTGAAGATGAAAGTGGAAATCCAAAAGGGAAACCTGTTCTGGGTTATATCTCCGGTGGCGGCGTTAATCCTGCTACTGCTCCAAGACCTTTGAAGCATATTCAGAATTTGTAAATTTTTTTAGAAGAAAAGTTTTTTTGTTAAATTAAGAAAATCTCTTTGACATAAAAACCTAAGGTTCATAAAAGTGCACCCGTGATTTTAGTGAATACTACGGGGGCGTAGTTCAGTTGGTTAGAACGCCTGCCTGTCACGCAGGAGGTCGCGAGTTCGAGTCCCGTCGCTCCCGCCAT
>JAIORR010000322.1 GCA_021108055.1 Candidatus Cloacimonadota bacterium | reverse complement strand
TTGTTCTTGATTAACCACCGGTTTCACCGGCGGCTATTTTATCAAACCCTTTCAGGGTTGTGCTCACATCCGGCAGCCTTTCATTCCACAGGGCTTACGCCTTGCGTTATAAATATTCCGCTCCGATGGAGCTATATTATTCAACCCCTTCAGGATTGGGTGAGTTGTTCTAGATTTTCCACTGGCTGAAGCCAGTGGTTAATGTGAAGATTCTTTCTTTCTAAATGTATTTAGAAAAAGCCTGTGTTTAATTTTATTCAACCATTTCATGGGAATAATAAATCTTCTTGCTTTTCTTATGTTCCCTCTCTTGAAACTAAGAGAGGGATAGCAGGGTGAGTTCAACCTTCAGAAGGATTCTACAATATTCTCGGGGGTGAGTTATAATCTATATTTCTCTATTCTTCTATCCAAAGCCTGGCGGGTAATATTCAGCAGTTCTGCTGCTTTGGTTTTATTGAACCTGGTCTTTTGTAAAGCTTTTCCAATTATATTTTTTTCGATTGATTGCAAGTTATAACTGTCCTTGATTTCCGGGGAATATTCTTCATCGGCAAATCCAAAATAGCCGGCAGCAAGTTTATCTCCATCACAGAGTATAACAGCTTTTTCTATCATATTCTTTAATTCGCGGATATTGCCGGGAAAATCGTAAGCCATAAGTTTTTCCAATGCATTCTTATTGATGCCCTCAATATTCTTCTTCAAGTTAACGGAAAAAAGTTCTATAAAATGATCTAATAACAGGGGGATATCCTCGATGCGTTCCCGAAGCGGTGGAATATTAATTTCAAAAGAACTGAGCCTGTGATAGAGATCAGCTCGAAGCACATTATTTGTAATCAGTTTTTTTGCATCTTTATTTGTGGCAGCAATGATCCTTACATCTACAGGAATTTCTATATGCGAACCAACTTTTGTTATCTTTTTTTCTTCCAGAACCCGCAGAAATTTCGACTGCTGAGCAGCAGGCATATCTCCAATCTCATCCAGGAAGAGAGTGCCACCGGAAGCTATTTCGAACCATCCTTTTTTATCTTCATTTGCTCCTGTGAAAGCTCCTTTTTTATGGCCGAAGAAACTACTTTCAAATAAATTTTCCGGCACTGCAGAACAATTCACTGCATAAAAATAATGATCTTTTCTATCGCTTAGGGAATGAATTCCCCTGGCAACCAGTTCTTTTCCTGTACCGCTTTCCCCGGTTATTAATACAGATGTATTGCCTGCTTTTGCCACTTTTACCATCAAGTTCAAAACATTCTTTATCTCTTTACTTTTACCGATGATATTATTACCGAATTTTTCTTTGAGTTCTTTAGAGACCAGCGAATAATTCATTTTAATTTCATTCAGTTTTTTCTGCAGATAGATAAACTTTTTTGTTCTTTCTATAGCATTTTGCACCTCGATGAGCCGGAACGGTTTTGTAAAAAAATCAATGGCACCCAATCTCATTGCTTTTATCACGCTGTCCATATCGCCATGACCTGTTATTATTATCACTTCGATTTCCGGATAGAGCTTCTTGATCTCTTTAAGAACATCAAGCCCATTCATTTCGGGCAGCCTTAAATCCAGGACAACAATATCTATTTTATTTTTTTTGAGGATGTCAAATGCCAGGGAAGGCAGTTCCGCACTAAATGTTTTCATCTTACTGTTGGAAAAAAATTCCTCTATATTTTCCCTGTAGGCTTTTTCATCATCCACTATCAACAAATTCAATTCGTTCATTATTTACTCTCCTTTTCAAAGGATTCGGGAAGAATTATTTTCATAACCGTATATTCATCCCGTTCACTTTCTGCAATGATATCACCTTTCATTTCTGTGAGAATGCCGTATATTATGGAAAGTCCAAGACCGGTACCTTTATCTGCATCCTTGGTTGTAAAGAAAGGATCGAAGATTTTCTCAAGATTTTCTTTGGAAATGCCTGTTCCATTATCTTTGATTTCGATAAATACTTTTTTTCTTTTTCTGTAGGTTTTCAGGTTTATTTTTTTATCATAATCAAGTTTTACGGAAGCTTTTTCTTCCACAGCATCTTTGGCATTATTAAGAAGATTCAGTACAACCTGTTCAAGTTTGAATTTATTCCCCAGAGTGAAACCCGCTGTTTCATCAAGTTCAAGACTCAGATCTATATTATGATTTACATATTGCGTTTGCACCATGGAAACCGCATCTCTGATGGTCTGATTTACATCGATCTTCTCGAAAATAACAGTCTGCTGATCTCGAGAAAATATGCGTATGTGTTCGATTATCTTATGGATCCTTTCGATATGCTCGAACAGGGAATCAAACTTTTTGTTCAGGTATTTGTTATCAAGCTGGTTAGAATTCATTTTCTGAAGAATATTATCCAGACTCATGGAAATCCCGCCGAGAGGCTGGTTGATCTCGTGTGCAATTCCGGCAGCAAGCTTTCCGAGTGATTCTAATTTAGATTTCTGGATAAGAAGCTGTTGCTGCTTTTTATGCATGTCCAGTTCTTCCTTAACTCTTTTCTCTAGTGTTCTATTCAGTTCTTTTATTTCTTTTTCAATTCTTTTTCGTTCCTCGATCTCTTTCTTTCTTAACTGGGATTGATGGGAAACAAGCATGATCAAGGTTATGGTTATTATTATGGCAAGAATGGAAGAATATATAATAATATTTTGTTGGGAAATTTTCAGTTCTCTAAGTTTTTTTCCACTATTCAAAAGTTCAATTTCCTGTTCTTTTTTGCCTGTTTCATATTTCACCTGCATTTCTGCAATTCGTTTGCTGCTCTCTTCATTATACATTTTATCTTTGAGTTTTGAATGAAGCCTGTGGTAACTTAGAGCTTCTTTATAATTTTTCCTATTTAAATAAAGCTCGTACAAATTTATATAAATTTCTTTCAGCAAGTCATCGGATTCAATTTCTTTCGCTAATTTTAATGCATGTTTCAGGTAATATTCCGATCTTGAAAAATCTCCCTGTAGTTGGTAAACATGCCCGATATTGGCTTCCGAGCTGGCAATACTGAATTTATCTTTTGTTTCCTTTTTTAAAACAAGCGCTTCCAATTGATATTTCAGGGATTCATCAAAATTTTCCAGGTTGCGGTAAACATTCCCGATATTGTTCATAGAAATAGATATTCCCTTTTTATCGTTCAATCGCTTCCTGATTTCTAATGTCTGCATGTGATATTCCAGAGCTACTTCATATTCGTTTTCCAGGTTATAAAAAACACCGATGTTATTCAAGGTCTGAGTATAGCCGCTCATATCTTCGATCTCTTTGTAAATATCTGCCGCCTGGATCAGGATGTCTATGGCTTTATCACTCTGCTTTAGTTTGTGATATGTGTTCCCGATATTATTCAAAAGGTTGGCGATTTGCTTTTTATCTCCGATCTCTTCTTTTATTTTAAGAGATTGAAGATAATGATTTAAAGCACTTTCATAATCCCCAATTCTTATGTAAATATTTCCCGTATTATTCAGGGCAACAGACGCCGTGATAAGATTATTATCTTTTTTAAAGAATTCCGTCGATCTCTTATAGAATTTCAGCGCCAGGGCATAGTTGTTCAGATACCAGTGAGTCATACCGAGACAATTTGAAAAATAAGCGATGTCATTGATATTCTTATTTTTCTCACTTATTTGCAATGCCCTCCGGAAATATGGAAGTGCTTTATTGTTTTCTTCCAGGTAAACATAAATATAACCCAGCTTACTCAAAGTTTTAGTCAGATGTTCTTCATCCTTATGTTTTTCATCGATAGACAAAGCTTGAAGATAGTACGTTAATGCAGTTTCATATTCCTTTGATATCTTGTATGCATTACCGATATTATTTAATGCGATTGCTTCCTGCCGGTGATCTTTCCGTTCTCTTGCTTCCTTGAGCGCAAGCTGTCCGTATTCGATGCTTTTATCCTGTGAGATGTCCCTGCATTCCAGGGAAAGTTCGTTCAGGATTTCAGGTCTTTTTTTGGTAGATGCTTTTTCGAGAGAAGCCTTCAGACTATCTATGCGGGAAGTTGAAAAAAGATTAAAATGAAAAAGAATAACTAACAAAATGAAAAAAACTTTTTTCATAATTCCTCCAGTTGAACTCGGACAATGTCAAATAAAGAAAAGGCTTTATTATTTTGCAATAACAATTTATTAAAATGCGGAAATTTTAATGATTATA
>JAIORR010000275.1 GCA_021108055.1 Candidatus Cloacimonadota bacterium | reverse complement strand
AAAATGAAGCAGAAGCTTCAGGTATTATTTCCTTCCCATCCGGCAACTGCCGGATGAACCAAACGTTTCGGTTCAATTATAATAATTGAACCAGCAAAAGGGAAGTTTAACACTCATTCAAGATTGAATGAAATATAGTTTCTTCAAAAAATCTTCAAATTCCTATAAAAAATACTTGTCATTAAATCTCCGATTTCAGATTCTATCTCATAACGTGGAGTGTATATGAAAAAAAGATGTCTCGTGGTTACTGGTGGTGGAGACTGCCCCGGCTTGAATGCTGTTATCAGGGCGATAGTTAGAAGGGCATCATTAGAGAAAGATTGGGAAATAATCGGCAGTCTGGATGCATTCAATGGTATCCTGCGGGATCCGATGGAAATAAAAGTTTTAGATAAACCTGCAGTAGCCGGGATTCATTATCGCGGCGGAACAATTTTGGGAACAACAAATAAATATGGCCCTTTTGCCTGGCTCGTTCAACAAAAAAATGGAACATGGAAAGAAGAAGACCGCTCTGCCGACATGCTTCGAAAATTAGAATTCCTTAAAGTGGAAGCGATCATAAACATTGGCGGAGATGGTTCACAACGAATTTCTCAGAAATTATTTGAAATGGGCTGCAATATCATCGGAGTTCCCAAAACAATAGATAACGATCTGAGTTCAACCGATTGTACGTTCGGTTTTCCAACAGCAGTGGAAACAGCTACGGAATCACTTGATAAGCTGGTTACAACGGCTGCCAGTCATAATAGAATATTTATCATGGAAGTTATGGGACGTGAAGCCGGCTGGATCGCTTTGCATTCTGCACTTGCAGGTGGAGCAGAAATATGCCTGATCCCGGAAATTCCGTATAATATAGAGAAAGTTAAAAATCGGATATCAGAACGTATTATAAATGGAAGAGGATTCGTAAATATTGTTATCGCAGAAGGTGCATTCCCAAAAGAAGAAAAGATTCAGAACCATGTATCGGGTGCTGGTATCCAGCTAATGAACCTGCTTAAAGATGCTGGCATAGAAACAGATATCCGGGTTACCATCCTGGGACATCTTCAACGCGGAGGTACACCAATTGCATACGACAGGATACTGGCAACTCAGTTTGGAGTGAAAGCATTTGAGTTGGTTCTGGAAAAAGATTTTGGAAAAATGGTTGCACTTAGAGATAAAAATATCATCGCTGTTCCAATCGATGAAACAATAGAAAAATATAACCTGGTCGATGTTGATTCTGATCTTGTGCATACAGCCAGGAAAATTGGAATATGTTTTGGAGATTAATTATAAATTTGAAGATAGGAGATTGAATGGATAGAATTGCGATCCTTACAGCAGGTGGTCTGGCACCATGCCTTTCATCATCGGTCGGCAGGTTGATAAAAAAATATACTCAGTTAGTTCCGGATATAGAAATAATCGGTTATAAAAACGGATTCAAAGGGTTACTGCTGGGAGATTCCATAAAAATATCAGGAAGTGTGAGAAACACTGCCGAACTTCTCTATAAGTTCGGTGGAAGCGTGCTGGGTAACAGCCGTGTGAAACTTACCAATATTACAGATTGCCTGAAAAAAGGGTATGTTAAGAAAGGTGAAAACCCGCTCCAGATAGCTGCTGAACAGTTAACAAAAGATAAGATAACCATCCTTCACACAATTGGCGGAGATGATACGAATATAACTGCATCTTCTCTGGCAGACTACCTTGCTTTGAACGGGTATAAATTAACGGTGGTAGGAATTCCCAAGACGGTGGATAATGATGTGGAACCTATTCATCAATCACTTGGAGCGTGGACGGCTGTAGAGCAGGGAGCTATATTTTTTGAAAACATTGCAAATGAGAATACAACCAGTTCACGGCAGTTGATAATTCACGAAGTAATGGGAAGAAATTGCGGATGGCTTACGGCAGCAACAGCTTTTGAATACCGGAAAAGATTAGATAAAAGAGCTTTTTTGCCTGATATTCTTCTATCAAAAGAACGCTGGGATATCGATGCTGTTTATATTCCGGAAATGCAAATAAATATGAAAAAGGAAACAGAAAGACTTTCCAGACTGATGGACGAAAAGGATTGCATAAATATTTTTCTTAGCGAAGGAGCAGGACTTGAAACAATAGTTGCCGAAATGGAATCAAAAGGAGAAGATGTTCTCAGAGATGCTTTCGGTCATGTAAGGCTGGATGAAATAAATCCCGGACAGTGGTTTGCGAGAAGGTTTTCCAAGCTGCTTTTAGCAGATAAAACGTTAGTGCAGAAAAGCGGTTATTTTGCTCGTTCTGCAGCTCCCAACGAACGAGATCTCGAATTGATAATAGAAACAGCCGATATGGCTGTGAAAGCTGCTTTGAACGGTCAAAGTGGTGTTGTTGGACAAGATGAAGATAATGATAATAAAATGAGCGTTATCGAATTTTCAAGAATAAAAGGCGGTAAAGCGTTCGATTGTAAGCAGAAGTGGTTCACAGATATGCTTAATGATATCGGACAATTAAGATAGGTGGAAATATGAAGATCAAATTCAGAGACGTAAGCTCCGGCATTGTGGAGGCAAGAGCTGTTATCGAACTTCAACCCGGGATATATTTAAATGAAGTTACGATCCTTAATAAGAACGAGGAAATAAAAGTTGAATTACCACAAAAAAGTTTTCGTGGAAAAGATGACAGGATGCACTACCTGAACATTCTTACTTTTGAAAACGAAAATAAAGAAACTCTTTGGAAGATGGAAATCAAAGAAGAATACCTGAATTGGAGAAAGGCAAACAAAAAAGTTCTGGTTTACGAAGGTTAGAAACAACACAACATGAAAAAAGACAGAGTATTCCTGATCGGTGTCTATTGGGGAGAGGAATCAAAAGAACACTACAGTGAATCTATGGAAGAACTGCATCGTCTTGCAGATACTGCCAATACAGAAGTCGTTAGATCTTTTATTCAATCTTTACGGAAACCTAACACAGCTACTTATATCGGGAAAGGAAAACTATCCGAAATAAAAAATGAAGCTAAAAATAATAACGTAAAAACATTACTATTCAATAATAATCTTTCTCCTTCTCAGTCTCGTAATATTTCCGATATTACCGGCTGTAATGTGGTAGATAGAACAGAGCTGATCCTGGATATCTTTGCCCTTCATGCCACAACCAGACAGTCGAAATTGCAGGTAGAACTTGCCCAGCTTGAATATGCATACACAAAATTGAAAAGAAAGTGGAAACATCTTTCCCGGATTCAGGGTGGGATCGGTTTTCGTGGTCCCGGCGAAACACAGATAGAAGTAGATAGAAGAGAGATCAGAAAAAAAACAATTATTCTGAAAAAGAAGCTCGAATCTATCGAAAAAACTTCTATTACAAAAAGAAAAAAACGCAGTGATAAAATTTCCATTGCTTTGGTGGGGTATACAAATGCAGGAAAATCTACCCTCTTCAATAAACTTACGCACGAAAACAGATACACTGCCGACCAGCTTTTTGCAACATTAGATGCCAAGACACGTTCTCTCGTTCTGGGAAATGGAGCGAACCTTATTCTAACCGATACGATCGGTTTTATTCGCAATCTTCCTCATAAACTTGTAAACTCGTTCCATTCAACACTTCTCGAAGTTCTGGAAGCAAATCTTCTTTTGCATGTTGTAGATGTTTCTCATCCTAATATATTTGAATTAATGGATTCCGTTTACAGCGTGCTGGAAGAGATCAAAGTTGATAATAAAAATATTCTCGTGATCTTCAATAAGGTAGATAAAGTTGGCGGAAATCATTTTAAATTTCTTAAAAAGAAATTAATGATCGAATATCCTGATAGTGTTTTCATATCGGCAAAGACGGGAGAAGGACTTGATGAACTGTACGAAAAAATAAATTTATTTACCATTAAGAATTTAAAAACCGTCACACTGACAATACCCATAGAGATGCAGAATCTTGTATCGTTCATTTTTGATAATGCGGAAGTTCTGGAAGACGATTTTAATCCGGAAAATAATATGAGAAAAATAACGATAAAAATTTCTCGACAATTATTACCGAATATAAAAAAGCAAATTGAAGATTTTAACTTGAAAAAGAAATTAGGAATTTAACACAAAATGAAAACTACACACTTAATTATTAACGAAACAAAAAAACGTATTAACCATTTTACTCGTCTGGGTACCGTAGCCTGAAC
>JAIORR010000266.1 GCA_021108055.1 Candidatus Cloacimonadota bacterium | reverse complement strand
CAATTTCGGTGTTTTCAGTGTTTTCGGTGTTTAAAAAGAAAGATATCGTCGTGGATGGATTGAACGGATTGGGATAGTTTTGAAAAAGTTTTGTTATATTTACTAATCCCAGATTATCATTAAAACCTACTCCCGGAATAACCGTAACATCCCATAATGTACTATCTGCCAGTTCACCGTCCGATACCAGTGCCTTAACCAAAAAATTACCGGAATCTGAAAAAATGAAAGTAAATTCATTGCTGTTTTCTCCTTGCTGAATATCGTCAAGAAACCAGAAATAAAACAGGGAATCCCCCTCGGGATCTTCAGCTTCTATACTGAATAATTGCTCGGTATTTTGCTCGATCGAAAATATTGTTTCTTCCGGAAAGAAATAAGTTATTACGGGTGCCTGATTAGAAATAAATTCATCTGCTCCGATATCCGGATTTGTTTCATCTCGTAAATCGTAATCAAAGTCAGTTGTGATTCCTGTAATTGGAGTTCCTGCACCGATGCAACTGCTGGTTGAATTTAAGTGTAAACCAGGGAATATTAGATGCGGTTCTCCGGAGAGAGAATTTTCATCTCTTGGAGCATATCCGGGAGCACCTTGTAAATCTGATAGAGTGTTGTAATCTGTAGAACCTAATTGTGCTACAAAGCGGTCATCGGAAGGATCATCAGAGTTTACTGTTAAGAAATTGAAGTCACTTTCATCAAATGTTCCGGTTTTCATTCTAATGGCATAATGGTTATTTCCACCACCCGTTCTTTCATTTATCAGAATATTATTTTTGAAAATATCGCCACCGAAATCTGCGATGGTGTTAAAGCAATATGATGACCTGGAAATAGTGCTGGTTCCACCCATATAAATTGTGTTATAGTAGAACTCATTATAAGTATAATCGGTACTTGCACGATAAATTCCATAAGCCTTATTCACGGTAGGTTCAGGGCAAAGATAGATGATGTTATTATAGATCAAATTATGATGTGAATTTGTAGTTATAAATATTCCATAAGGCTTGGCAGTTGATGAACACCATAGATCATGAATGTAATTATGATGGATTTTAGTTCCGCTGCAACTTGCCGAACCAGCCCTGATTCCATAAGCAGAAGAATTTCCTTGTATAATCTGGTAGATTTCATTTCCTTCGACATTGCAATTTATCACATCGGTATAAATGTATATCCCATCTTTGTTAAAGTCGTGAACATCATTCTTAACGATTTGAAAATCAACTAATTCCTGTCCGGGGTCACCATCCATCAAGATGCCAAAAGTACTTCCTCCGATAACTTCACAATTATAAAGAGTGATATCTTCCATACCAATTAGAGGTGCTCCGGCATTATAGGTAGAGAAATACACCGGCGTAGACCAGCCTGTGCGTTCTGTGTTGTCTTCATTAAAAATTATCATATTTTTTAAACTGCAATGGTCGGAACCGTTTGAAATCCAAATAGTTTGAACTTCAAGATCGTCTGAATATCTCCAGCCATTGATTCTCATATTCCTGCTTTCATCACTGCTGCCGTAAGGTTTGCCATTAAAACTTATGTAATCTGAATTATGAATTCTGAAACCATAATTAAAGGTTTGCGTTAAAGTGATGTTTATCTCTACATCTGCATCAACATCAGGTTGGAATATAACAGGGTTATCGTTTGTTCCTGCAACATCGCAAATCATCAGGTTTTCATTCTCTGTGTAAACGCCATCACGGATCAGGAAGGATACACCACCCGTGCCAACTCCCTGCGAGTTTAGATCATTAATGGCAGATTCAACCGTAGTATAATCAGGAGAGGTTCCTCCAATATACTTAATTCCTGTAAGTTGTGCATATGATAATGAAGGTAATAACATTAGAAAGCACAGCAAACTTAATAAGATAAATATTCTCATCGTTTTCATATTTTCCTCCTATTTATAGCTATAATTTTTATAGCTGATTTTAATTTTTTAGTCAAACTTATTTTTCCCTTATTAAGATCAATTTTTTTGTTTCTAAAATAGAGTTATTCGATTTTAGAATAAAGAAATAAATTCCACTTGTAACATTTTTTCCTTTTTCATCCTTTCCGTTCCAGGTTATGTAGTTTTTTTGGGAGTGCATCAACCGTGTTGATGCAGCATTAACATAGTTAATGCAGTCCAAAGTTCGGATTTTCTGTCCTTTGATATTGTAAATAATCATCTCCGTGTTCTCCGTGAACTCTGCGGTTAGATTAAAAGAAATTGTTGTGGATTGGCTAAACGGATTGGGATAGTTTTGAGAGACGAATAAAGGCATTTCGGTTAAATCTTCTTCAACAGAGACAGAAGTTACACTGAAATTCCAGGTTTGATCTGACCAGGTTTCTGCTCCCCAATTATCCACGGCTTTTACCTTCCAATAATGAAGACCGGAATTTAGTGTTTCCGTATATTGGCTGATTTGCAGATCGCTGTTAATAATCGTAGAATCCGGATGAAATCCAATCGAAGTGCTTATATAAAGGTCATAAGTAACTTGATCACTTGGGTTCGGGTCGATAGCGTCTTCCCAATCAAAAGTAACTGTTTCCGCTACCGA
This sequence comes from Candidatus Cloacimonadota bacterium, assembly GCA_021108055.1. Classification (GTDB taxonomy): domain Bacteria; phylum Cloacimonadota; class Cloacimonadia; order Cloacimonadales; family TCS61; genus JACNIV01. Next base: position 1,636 of record JAIORR010000266.1, on the reverse strand, counting down.
ACTACCGTCTATTGGAGAAATAAGTGAAAACGGTTCAGGTGGCTGGTTGGCAGGATTTTGTGTTAGATTAAATAAAACACTGACGTTATCACCACTCCAATTTGCCACAGCCAGGTCAATATCTTCGTCCGCATCCAGATCACCACCGAACACAGATTGAGATCCATTCCCTGTTGCATAATCGACTGCACTGTCAAAAGTTCCGTCACCATTATTTGTTAAGATCGAGACATTATGGCTGGTGCAGTTTGCCACCGCGAGATCAATATCATTATCTCCATCCAAATCCGAGCAAAATATTGAGACAGGACCTTCACCAGTTCCATAATTCACAGCGATTCCGAATGTTCAATTTCCATTGTTCATTAGAATGGAAACATCATCACTTCCCATATTTGCTACGGCTACATCAATATCCAGATCATTATCAAAATCAGCAGTATAAACAAAACGGGAATAATCTCCGACTGAATAATTAACAGCATTCCCAAAAGTTCCATCTCCATTATTCATAAAAATAGAAACATCATTACTACCATAATTTGCTACAGCCATATCAAAGTCATCATCTCCATCCACCATGGTTCAGAACCTCCTACCCAATAATTATTGTAATCATAAACAAATGTACCGTCACCATTATTAAGCAGGACAAATACAGCACTAAACCCGTGAGGGTCGGCAGCAACTAATTCCGGATACGAATCTCCATTCAAATCTGCACAACAGATGAAATAGAAATGATTCGCACCTTCTCCATAGATATCAGGACCTTCAAAGGTTCCATCTCCGCTATTTAGTAAGACAGCTATCGTATAGTAACTTGCTACAGCAATATCGATATCTTCATCTCCATCGAAATCTGCACAATAAATAGAAAAAGGATCGTCACCTGCCGGGTAATTAACCGGATCTTCAAATGTTCCGTTCCCATTGTTTATCAAGATGGAAATATTATATCCAAAATTATTTGCCACAGCCATATCCAAATCACCGTCCATATCCAGATCAGCACAAAAGATAGATTCTGGATGATCTCCGGCCGTGTAGTTTACAGGTGGTGCAAAAGGTATGGAATCTCTTTTCACACGAAAATTTAAATGACAAACATCCTTAGCAAAAACAAAATTACTGCCAAGAGCAATAATAAAGATGATGAATAAAATAGCTCTTAAAAGCTTTCCTTCATACTTTAACATATTAACCTCCTCCAATTAATTTAACATTACACTTTTCCGATTTTAATTTCAAGTTAAAATCTTAGTTTGAAATTTAACTCTATTTAAAACTGATAATTTCTTATTGTAAAAAGATCGTCTTTAAAACAAGAATAAATTTCTCAACAGATTCTTCAATAGAAATTTTATTGCTTTACAAGTTTTGGTTGCACCTGTGATCATCTTATAATTCTTTTTTTCAGAAAAACCGATAAACTGATTTAAAAACCATTTTCTCTTAACTCTTTTCACGAAAGAAGGTGTGTCTTCGCTGGAAAGAATTTTAACAGATAATATTTTCCCTGTTTCATCCAGATTAATTCCGACGTTTGTGATACCTTCGTATCCTACAGGTTTGGAAAAATCGGAAGAAATGATGAAGAAGATCGCGTTGCCTTCTTCATCATCATATTGTGCGA
>JAIORR010000057.1 GCA_021108055.1 Candidatus Cloacimonadota bacterium | reverse complement strand
GAATCAGGTACGATTATTTTTCCTACATAGAAAAAGGAACAATATCTCCCAGGATAGGGATGAAATATGCCATTTCCGATAGATCAAATTTTAATCTCGGATTCGGTCGTCATTATCAGAATCCCGACTATTATACGCTGAACCAAAATGAACTCAATAAAGACTTAAAGCCCAAATACACCGATCAGGTTGTGCTGGGAACGGACAGGCTGCTAGCAGAAGATATTAAGATCAGCATCGAGACTTACTATAAATTATACAAAGATGTTCCGGTAAAATATTCCGATACAACTCCCGATTCTCTGGATTGGGCAAATTATTCCATCAATGCGGGGGAAGGATATGCAAAAGGAATAGAACTATTTCTTCAGAAGAAAGTGAAAGATAATTTATGGGGAACGATCAGTTATTCATATTCTATTGCCAAGGCGGAAGATCCTCGCTTTCCTGACGAAGAAATAGAATATAGCTGGGATTTTGACTACCGTCACGTTTTCACAGGAATTCTTGGCTACAAATTTGAATTTATGAAATATGAATGGTACGAAAGAAATAGAAGCTGGATGAAGTGGCTTAGTTGGACTAACTTGCTTCCTTCCGACGAAACTGAAATATCGATCAAATACCGCTACCTTGGAGGTAAGCCTTACACAAAACCAACTTATGATCCAGGTTTAAGAAGATGGATGGTTTCCGGTAATCAGCAGTTCAATACGGAAAGATTTCCGGCATATCAGCGTTTTGATTTTCATATTCAGCATCGCTGGTTTGAAAGCTCGGTAAATATTATCAGCTATCTCGAAGTCGATAATCTTTTCGGCACTAAAAATATCTGGGATTATGATTACTTAGATGACGGCAGCAAGGAAGAGATATACCAATGGGGCAGAATGATTGTCGGCGGAGTGATGATCGAATTTTAGTTTTGGAGTAAAATATGAACTTACCAAAATTTGCTATAGATAATCATCAGTTCACGATTATGATCATCATTCTGCTGGTCATTTTCGGTTTAACTTCTTTTCTCACAATGCCGCGTTCCGAAGACCCGCAGGTTTCCAGAGCAGGTTCCAGTGTTATCGTTATCTATCCCGGAGCAACACCTATAGATATGGAGCAATTAGTTGTCGATCCCATCGAGGATGCAGTGAACGAGATCGAAGATATCAACAAGATCGATTCTTCCATAAACGACGGATTAGTGGTCGTTGATATTGATTTTCTGGTTGGAACGAACGTTGATGATGCTTATTCCGATGTGATAGAAAAGGTCAACAGTATTCGAGGTAACCTGCCGGAGGACATCTTGAGTATAGAGATTAAAAGATGGTCAACTTCCAATGTGAATATCCTGCAATTCGCTCTTGTCTCGGAAACCGCAACTTACAGGGAACTGGAAAAAGAAGCGGAAAGATTAGAGAAAGAACTGAAAAAAGTGAGCAATGTAAAGAGAGCGGAAACCTGGGCATTCCCGGAACAGGAAGTAAGAATATCTGTCGATCTGGAAAAAATCGCTCAAATAGGAATTCCGCTGAAAAATATCTTCGGTGCAATTCAAAGTGCAAACATGAATATTCCGGGCGGAAATATCGATCTTGGTGGCAAGAAATTTAGCATTCAAACCAGCGGAAGTTATGAATCTCTCGAAGACATCGAAAATACCGTCATTCATTCGGATGGATCAAAAATAGTTTATTTGAAAGACATTGCTGATGTCCTGCTAACTTACGAAGATAAAACACATTATGCCAGACATAATGGTAAACGTGCTGTTTTCATTACAACAAATCAAAAAGAAGGAACGAATATTTTCAGTGTGATGAAAGACATAAGATCGCGACTTTCAGATTTCGAAGAGCAACTACCAAAAGAAATGGAATTGAAATATGTTTTTGATCAATCCGAAAGTGTGGCAAAAAGATTGAACGGCTTCTTCATTAACCTATTGCAGGGGATCCTTCTTGTGGGCATCATTTTCTTCCTTGCTATCGGTTTTCGTGCGTCTTTCATCGTAATGTTTGCTATTCCTGTTTCAATTTTTATCGGCACCGGGTTTCTTGATCTCAGCGGTTATGGCCTTCAGCAGATGTCTATTGCCGGTTTTGTGATCACACTCGGTTTGCTGGTGGATAATGCGATCGTGGTCACGGAAAATATTCACCGTTTTATGGAAATGGGATATAGTCGCAAAGAAGCTGCCATTAAGGCTACAAGTCAGGTTGGCTGGGCTATCGTAAGTGCTACGGCAACCACTGTTTTTGCTTTTATCCCCATAATTATGATGCAAAATATGACAGGAAAATTCATCAGAGCAATGCCGCTGGCAGTAATATTCACTCTTGTTGCTTCACTTTTTGTAGCATTAACTCTAACGCCATATCTTTGCAGCAAATTACTTAGAATTGAAAAGAATCAGGCTGGAAATAAATTCCAAATTGCTTTGAAAAATTTTACTGAAAACAGGTACCGCAAAATCCTGAATTACGCACTATCTCATTCGCTGTTAATCGTTATTTTGGCAGTGGTTTCATTCCTGTTGGTTTTAGGATTATTCCCACTGGTGGGAGTTAGTTTCTTTCCAAAAGCAGAAAAACCGCAATTGATCATAAATATAGAAACTCCCGACGGAACAAGTCTGGATGATACCGATGAAGCAGCGTTATTTGTGGAATCCATCCTTTCCAAAAAAGAAGAAGTGAAGAATGTTACCACGAATATCGGCAGGGATAATCCGCAAATTTATTACAACGTAATTCCGCATCACAAACAAAGCACTCGTTCACAAATATTTGTGGAATTGAAGAAATTTGATAAAAAAGAGATGGCGCATTTTGTAGCTGATCTCCGAAAAGAATTTTCTAATTTTCCAAATGCACGGATCGAAGTAAAAGAACTCGAACAGGGACCGCCTTTTGAAGCTCCCATCGCTATCAAGATCATCGGAGAAAATCTGGATGTTTTGAAAAAAATATCTAACGATATCGAAGAAATTTATTCCTCGACTTCGGGCGTGATAAATATAAATAATCCGCTGGGAACTTCTAAAACAGATTTACAGATAAATATAAATCGCGAAAAAGCTGCAATGCTGGGAATCCAACTCGCTGATATAGACAGAACCATCAGAACCTGCATCGCCGGAATGACAATTTCAAAATATCGTGATGATAAAGGCAAAGAATACAATATCGTAGTTCGCCTGCCGGTGGAAGATAAAACATCAATTTTGGATTTTAATAATATCTATCTAACATCCATTTCAGGTGCTCAGATTCCGCTTAAACAGGTGGCTTTCATCGAATTCAAATCCAGTCCGCAGCAGATCGATCACTTCAATCTGGAACGCAGTGTAACTATCACCGCCGATGTGGAAGGAGACAAATCTGCGAATGATCTTACCCGGAAAATCATTTCTGAAATGCATAAATATAACTGGCCCAAAGGTTACAATTTCTATGTTTCCGGTGAGTTGGAAAGCCGGACAGAATCTTTTGGCGGAATGCAGAAAGCTATATTGATAGCAATTATCGCTGTATTTGCAGTTCTCGTTTTGCAATTCAGATCTTTCACCCAGCCCTTGGTCATTTTTTCTGCTTTACCATTGGCTATTATCGGCTCTGTGATTGCTCTTTTGATCACGGGATTCAGTTTTTCTTTCACTGCTTTTGTCGGCTTGATCAGTCTGGTGGGAATCGTTGTGAATGATTCCATTATTCTGGTCGATTACACGAACCAGTTACGCAGGCAAGGAAAGGATTTGCTTTCCGCCTTAAAAGAAGCAGGTGAAACACGCTTTACTCCCATCATCTTGACATCTGCAACTACTATCGGCGGATTGCTGCCGTTAACTCTTCGAGGTGGAACAATGTGGGCACCGATGGGCTGGACTATCATCGGCGGATTGCTGACTTCCACAATGTTGACTTTGATAGTTGTACCTGTTTTGTATAAGATATTTACGCAGAAGGAAGGATCGATAAAATAAACTCCTTTGCTCACGGATGAACACGGATAAACACGAATAAAGTGCTTAATTAGAATCCGGTTTTTTCGACTCGTAAGGTCTTAATGGAAATAATCCCAATTTTTCGGGAAAGGCTCCCTTGAGTCGTCGTCTCAGGCAACTGCCGGATCCTTACGACTCGAAACCGTACTTTATTTGAATTTTGAATTGATTGAGCTAACAAGAATGCAGTCGTCTTTTTTTTGGAATAATTATTGCAAATACAACTTGATA
>JAIORR010000203.1 GCA_021108055.1 Candidatus Cloacimonadota bacterium | reverse complement strand
TATGTACGCCACGCCCACCTAAATAGTAGACATAACCAACCTATAGATATGATAAAAACAGGTATATAATAACTTTTAGATAAGTTATTGTATACCCTTCAATACTCAATATCAATATCCAAATTATCAAATGGACTTTTAATTTTACTGAATCCTCTTTTCGTTATATGTGTATAAATTTCTGTCGTTTTAGAGCTTTTGTGCCCAAGAATCTTTTGTATATATCTCAAGTCTTCTCCTTGCTCCAAAAGATGTGTTGCAAAGCTATGTCGTAAACTATGAACCGATACTTTTTTGTCAATCTTAGATTTTTCCAATGATTGATGAAATATCTTTTGAACACTTTTTTTGGAATATTGATCTCCTTTAATACCTTCAAACAACCACACTTTTGGTTTGTATTCTCGAAAATAATTTCTTAATATTCTGAGTAATTCTACAGATAGAATCGTAGCTCTGTCTTTCTTTCCTTTCCCACCTCGGATATAGATCAATTTCCTTTCACTATCAATATCTGCAATTTTCAGGTTTACAACTTCGCTCAATCTTAACCCGGCAGAATATATCGTTGATAAGATCGCCTTGTGTTTAAGATTATTCGTGCAATTTATTATTTTTTTTACTTCATTTTTACTTAAAACAACAGGCAACTTCTGTTCTTTGCTTTTGGGAATTTCAAAATAATATGATTTAGTTTCTCTTCTAAGGATTTTCTCGAAATAAAACTTTATCGAACAGATTACCTGCTTCTGGTATGATAAAGATATTTTCTTACTTTTTAATAGAAATAACACATACTCCTTAACGTTTTCATCAGTAAGCTCATAGGGGTCTGTTTTCGGGAAATAAGAGAAGAATCGACCAATCTGTTCTTTATAAATAACAATCGTGTTCTCGCTATATCTTTTCACTATCAACTGATCTTCGTAATCTTTTAAAACTTTATCAAAAGATTTTTTTAGAAATTCCTTTTTGGATATGGCAGGAAATAATTTCATGAATTGATCTAAACTCGTTTCGTTTTGCGGCATTACCCAGCTTCTTTGAGGACCACTGAAATAACAACCCTGTATTTTCCCGGCGTGGATTTTATTAAACTTAAAAGAAATTACTTCAATCTTAAACCTGTTTCTTGAAATCGGAGTTAAACAATAATATTCTGTTTTTATCTCATCCATCTTTCTAACCTGCACCTGATTTCCTATTTCTCATTTTACTTAACACCACATACTCCACCTCATACATCCAGATTATCCAGCGGACTTTGAATTAAACTTAGATCTCGTTTACTTACTCTAAGGTATTTCATTGTAGTTTTGGAATGTTTATGACCTAATATTTTTTGAATATATCTAACATCAATTCCTTTTTCTATCAAATGAACTGCAAAGGAATTTTTCAGGATTGTCAGGGTTGCCGGTTTGGAAATTCCACTTTTCTTTACGGCAGTTTGAAATTCTTTCTGTAATTTCCGTCTGGAATATTGTACACCTCTTGAATTCTCAAATAACCACTCAACAGGATGATATCTCTTATAATATTCTCGTAAAAGATTCAATACTTTTGGAGATAGAAACACGAATCTATCCTTATCACCTTTTGCACTGCTGATGAATATTTTCATTCTCTTGGAATCTATATGACCGGGTTTCAGATACACGATTTCACTCGGAGTCAATCCTGCAGAATAGATTAAGAATATCATGCATTTGTCTCTGATATCTTCGACGTTCTTCAAGATTTTGGCAACTTCCTGTTCGTTTATAATCTTAGGAAGTTTTCTTTGTTTATGCGGTCGGGGAAGGTAATAATCATCGATTTCTTTTTTTGAAATTTTATGATAATAAATCTTTATTGCATTGATTGCATTATTTTGTGTAGATCTAGATAGCTTCCTTTCTTTAACCATGAATATTATATATTCTCTCAATTGATCTTCAGAAATATCTTTCGGTTTTATCCCTTTATAATATTTTAAAAAACGATTGAATTGATAGATATATGATTTAATCGTGGGCTCTGAATATTTTTCTAATAGCTGCAGATATTCAAGTGGAAAAGTTGGTTCGAGAAAATCTGTAATATCCTGTTTTTCCTTGCCTATGCCGCAAGCTTTTGTTTTAATCTGCATTGATAATCCTTAGAAATATTTCGCAGTCAAAATTGCTTTTCTGAATTATTTATGTCAAAGAAAATGTTTTGCAGCGGTCATATATTAGCCTGGTAAGAAAAACTTGAGAGATAACCCTGAAAAAGTTTACCTGCCTTTAGCGGGTTTACAAACAGAGGATTTCTTTCAAATAGACTGTTTCAATACATCCTCTGTCGTTTACGGCGGAGAATGAGGAAATAGAGAAAAGATGATTACGGCGTTTACGCCGTTCTGAATCATATTTTTTAAAACGCCATGATCGGCGTACAAACACATTTTATCAGGTATTTCGATTAATCTTTTTTTTGATAAATATCTATTTTTTGCATTATCTGGGATAAACTAGTCCGGATTCCTTTCTACTTTCTATTCTATACGATTTTTCATCTGCCCGTAAGGAAGAACTACTATCTCGTAGTTTTCTTTGTTCAACCAATGAAGTTCTTTTTTACTTCATCAGGATTGCTAACTTTCCTTATCTTCCGGTTCATGTCCGTATAAATCTGCCTGCTTTTCTCGGCGCTCTCCACTGTTGCCTTTCTTTGCGTACTTAGCGTCTTGGCGGTGAATTATTTTACAAACTATAATACAGATTCATCTCGTAAGGATGTGGTCTATTCCGTACAGCAACCACTTCCTTCATTTTCTCCGTTATCCAGGTATCGATAAGTTCTTTATTGAAAACTTCGCCGGCAAGAAGATAATCGTGATCTTCTTTCAATGCTTGCAGAGCTTCTTCCAAACTCGTGGGAATGGAGTGCAGTTTTGCCTGCTTTTCTTCTGACCATTTGAACACATTATCGTCAAACGGACCATAACCGTTTTCCGGTGTCGGCATGATCTTATTTTTTATTCCGTCCAGACCAGCCATTAGAAGCGCACTCATTGCAAGGTAGTAATTACAGGTTCCATCGCCAGTACGAAATTCGATGCGTTTCATTTCTTTACTGGTGGCATATTTTGGAATACGGATAGCTGCACTGCGGTTAGCCAGCCCAAAAAATAGCCTTACCGGAGCCTCAAAACCGGGTAGAAGTCGTTTGAACGAATTCGTGCTGGGATTGGTTAAAGCTGTTAGTGAACGTCCGTGCTTTAATATTCCGCCAATAAAATAAAGAGCTTCATCACTTAAATCTGCATAATTTCCCTTTTTGTAAAAAACATTTTCTCCGTTTTTTCTTAATTGAATATGGAAATGCATTCCGTTTCCGGCTTCATCATAAATTGGCTTTGGCATGAATGTGGCAGTAAGTTCATTTTCCAGGGCACAATTATGAATGATGTCTTTGATATACATCATCTTATCTGTAATTTCGTTAAATTCGATCAGGTCGGTTTCAATTTCCTGCTGTCCGGAAAGCCCCACTTCATGGTGATGATAGCGGATCGGACAACCTATCTCTTCGATCATTTGAGCCATCTCTTCCCGAATATCGGCATATTTATCGAACGGAACATCGATATGATAACCTTTACGGTTTGCCACAGCAGTTCCATCGATATCTTCATAACCGCCGGGAAGGTCATCTTTATTTTCTGCAGAAGTAAATTTGTATCCTGCGCTGAATTTTCCGTTGCGGATCTCTGCTTCATTGAATAGATAAAATTCAAATTCGGGTATCCAATAAGATTCATCTGCTATTCCGGTCTTCCTCATGAATTCCTGAGCACGTTTAACCAAACTGCGTGGGTCTTTTTTCACACCTATCCGCGAATCTGCATCACAAATGTAAGAAAGCATCCGTAAGGTAGAATGGTATGTAAACGGGTCGACAATAGCTGTGGAAATATCCGGCAAAAGAACCATATCACCAGATTCTACAGATTTCATGCCGGGAATGCTGGAACCATCGAAAGGAATGCCGTTTGTAATTACATATTCCAATTTCCTCACAGGGAAAGAGATGTGATACCAGTTTCCTATCAGGTCGGAATATTTCAGATCTACCGTTTTGATCTGGTTTTCTTCAATGATCTTTTTTACATCTTCCAAATTCATAATTATCTCCTATAAGTTTTTTATATATTTATTCTTTCCTCATCGCGAGAAGTTCCTTTCACTTTCCGAAGCTTACCCAAAAAGAATT
>JAIORR010000115.1 GCA_021108055.1 Candidatus Cloacimonadota bacterium | reverse complement strand
AAAAGGAGGAAGTATGAAAAGAATGATTGTTTTATTGTTTTTAGTTTTATTTACAGGAAGTCTGTTTGCAGACTGGAATCCAGGTGATCCTGCTAAATGGGTACAAATGCCGGATCCGACAGGCTATGATGTTAATTTCACTTGGCCCGATTCTGTTCTAGCAGATGATTGGCTATGTACTGAACCAAATTATGTTGACTCTGTTCACATATGGGTTTCATTCAGAGGAGATTATATCCCTGCTGATCCATATGATCTTATTGAATATGTACACCTTAGTATTCATTCTGATAATCCTTTAGGACCGCATGGGTATAGCGAACCATTGGAATTACTTTGGCAAAAGGATATTTATCCGCCATATTTCACGGTTCGATGGTATGATGCATGTGAGCAAGGTTGGTATGATCCTTTTCATGACCCACCGTTAATTATTGAAGGTGATCATTGGCAGTTCTATCAAATAAACATCTGCGCTGGACCTGATGCATTTTACCAAACAGGAACTCCTGCTTTTCCTGAAATTTACTGGCTGGATGCTTGTGTTAAGATCAAAGATGAATATCCGGGAGTAGAAATAGGTTGGAAATCATCTTTAGACCATTGGAATGATGACGCTGTATATTGGGATATCAATCTTCCTGGTTGGGCTCCATTACCAGGTTCAGGACTCCATCCACCATATGAGATCCAATTTGATTTAGCCTTTGTTCTTCAAGGTCATGAAGTACCTTGTCCTGTAGCACTTTCAACTTTCAATATAATTTATACTGATACTCCTGTAATTTACTGGGCAACCGAATGGGAAGAAGATAATCGAGGTTGGAATATCTACCGTGGTGAAAATGAAGATGCTCTTATGAATAATGAAACAATATCTATTAATTCTACGCTAATACCCGGAGCGGGAACTACGCAGCAGATAACAGATTATCAATTCGAAGATGAACGACCCGTTACAGAAGGAAATACATACTGGTACTGGTTGGAAAGTGTTGATTTTTCCGGCATGACAGAGATACATCCTCCAGGCTGTTTATCTATTCCGATTAGTGGTAATACTCCGCCAATACCTGAATTTTACGGTTTGTATCAAAACTATCCGAATCCATTTAATCCCAGCACGACAATTACATTTAGTCTTAAAGCAGAAGATGCAGAGGACGCAGAGATCATTATCTATAATCTCAAAGGACAGATCATTAATGTATTTAATGACCTTGAAACAAACAGCGATGAACTGGGTTCTATAATCTGGGATGGTAAAGATAAAGCCGGCAAAGAAGTATCATCAGGATTTTATTTCTACCAGTTAAAAACAGCTCAGAAGAATTACATGAAGAAAATGCTATTGATCAAATAGTGACATATGACCTTCCGAAGGTTTATCAGCCATCCTAAAGCTGGTAAACCTTTGGCTTGATTATGTAACTTCTAATATTTCTTAGCCTTCTGAATGGTTGAAGCATAGGAAGGAGCCGTTCCTTTTTGGAATGGCTCTTTTCTTATTAAATTAAAATTATTATATTAAAAGAAATTTGACAAAAAAAGACGTTGATTATCTTTAGTTGTCTGCTTTGTTACAGAGATATTCCTAATATAGAAAGAAGGGGTTATTAAGAGGTGAATGATGTTCTATAAAGATATTTTACAACAATTATTAAAAGATGAAACTAATTCTATAAACAAGATGTATTTGCATGAGATAAATATTAAATGGAAGAATTTTGAGAAAGCAGCAGAATCAAAAGCTGGATTTAATAATTTGCTTGTAAAGGCAATGAACGATTTCATCTCGTCGCTTTCAAATAAAAAATATGTTTATAATTCTACCACAAGGAGAGGATTCAAAAAAAATTCTCCGGTGTTTTCAAACTGCTATTTAAATGATCTTGTTTCTGTTCTTATGAGCAGAAGAAAAATATTATCTCATCTTGGCGTCAAATGGGGATTCCAAACGTTCAATGTAAACTTGAAATTTAATCCGAATGATTTGTGTTCTATAGAAAAAGATATTAAATTCGAGCAGGCTTTTTCACCGGAAATGCTTCAATTGACCCAGGAAATAGATACTCAACACAGGGTCTCGGGAAAAAGAAATTTCCACAAGTATAAAACTATTCTTCCTTTGATCATTTTCCATACATTTGATAACCTGACGGAAGTAGATTTTATTAGAACCGAATATTATGCAAATATGGCAAAATCGACTTTTGAGAAATCTAAAACTATTATCATTACTGAAACTATGGATGAGAATTTTATTCCTGAACTTAGTTCTTCGAAGATCAATTCGATCTTTGTTTTAAGAAAGCAATATAAGTCCAATGACTTAAAAGAAATATCAATAGAAGTCGTTGATGCTCTGGAAAAAAAGATCAAGGAATTATTGACCGAAAAAGATATCGCTTCCTGTGATTTCCAGAAAACAGGAATAATAAAATAATTGGTGAAAAGAATGAATAATTTAGATATTTCCAATGCAATGACTATCAAATTGGAATCAGTACTTCCTGAATATTCCAATTTTGTGGCTGGGATAAGAAGAGCTCCCAGACGTGAAATGAACTTGAATCGGAAAGAAATCGGACTTGCTTTGAAAAATGCTCTTCGTTATATTCCAGTAGAATTTCACGAAAAACTTGCTCCTGAATTTCTGGATGAACTGCTTATACACGGTCATATTTACGGTTATCGTTTCCGTCCGCAAGGACGCATTTACGGCAAACCGGTTAATGAATATAAAAGTAAATGTCTGGAAGGGAAAGCTTTCCAGGTGATGATAGATAATAACCTCGATTTTGAAACTGCACTCTATCCGTATGAACTTGTAACTTATGGTGAAACCGGCGCTGTCTGTCAGAACTGGATGCAATATCTTCTCATCAAAAAATATCTGGAAAACCTTACTCATGAGAACACACTCGTCTGCATGAGCGGACATCCGCTGGGACTTTTCAGATCCAGTTCGCAAGCTCCTCGTGTGATCAATACAAATGGTTTGATGATAGGAGAGTTTGACAACCAGGAAGATTTTAACCGTGCCAATGCAATTGGTGTAGCAAACTACGGACAGATGACTGCCGGCGGCTGGATGTATATCGGTCCGCAGGGAATTGTGCACGGAACTTATAATACCATTCTCATTGCCGGAAGAATGAAACTTGGTGTTCCGGAAGATGGTGATTTGAAGGGAAAACTTTTTGTTTCTTCCGGATTGGGTGGAATGAGCGGTGCTCAACCGAAAGCTGTGGAAATTGCCAAAGGAGTCGGCATTTTTGCAGAAGTTGATCTTTCCCGCATCGAAACCCGTCATAAACAAGGCTGGGTCGGGAAAATTGTGAATTCACCTGAAGAAGCTTTTAAGCTGGCTTCAGATTACATAAACAGGAAAGAAAGTATTTCCATCGCCTACCATGGCAACATCGTTGACCTGCTGGAATATGCTGTAAAAGCAAATGTACACATCGATCTTTTATCCGACCAGACTTCCTGCCATGCAGCTTACGACGGTGGATATTGCCCGCAGGGTCTTACCTTTGAAGAAAGAACCAAAATGCTGGCAGAAGATAGACCTCAATTCATCAAACTTGTCGATAGGTCATTAAAACGTCATTTTGAATTTATTAAAATCCTGGATGAACGTGGTGTTTATTTTTTTGATTATGGGAACAGTTTTATGAAAGCTGTGTTTGATGCCGGAGTAAAAGAGATTTCCAAAAATGGGGAAAATACTTATGAAGGATTCATCTTCCCAAGTTATGTAGAAGATATTCTTGGTCCGGAACTTTTCGATTATGGTTATGGTCCATTCCGCTGGGTATGCCTTTCCGGAAAAGAAGAAGATTTAATTAAAACAGATAATGCAGCAGCAAAAATAATAAAAAATCTACGCAAAGAACAGCGTTATCAGGATAGGGATAATTACATCTGGGTGCGTGATGCAATGAAAAATAAATTGGTGGTGGGAACGCAGGCTCGCATACTTTATCAGGATGCACCGGGAAGATTGGCGATCGCACTGAAATTTAATAAGATGGTAAAAAGTGGGGAAGTAAGTCCTATCATGCTCGGTCGTGATCACCACGACACCGGCGGAACGGATTCACCCTATCGTGAAACTTCCAATATAAAAGACGGTTCTAATATTATGGCAGAAATGAGCACCGAATGTTACGCCGGCAATGCCGCTCGCGGCATGAGCATGGTAACTCTGCACAATGGCGGCGGTGTAGGTATTGG
>JAIORR010000234.1 GCA_021108055.1 Candidatus Cloacimonadota bacterium | reverse complement strand
TAAAAAAGCCCCCGATTGACCGGAGTTTATTCTGAATTCTATTTCCTATAAAACAAGAATGCCACATATCCGATATAAAGAATAATGAACATAATAGATTCTGCTCTTCCCAGCTTCCTTTTTTTACCTGTGAACATCGTGATGAAAAGAATGATCGTGATGATTATGAGAAAATAAAAATCGATATTCAATTCTACGGGATAAACGAGAGGTTTAATAATGGAAGAAACACCCAGAACCAGGAATATATTGAACAGGTTGGAACCTATCACATTTCCCATTGCCAGCCCGTGACGCTTTTTGGTGATGGCAATGATCGATGTGACCAATTCCGGCAAAGAAGTACCCAAGGCAACGATAGTGATAGCAATAAATTTTTCACTCACGTTCAGTAGCTGCGCTATGAATACAGCATTTTTTACCACCATTTCGCCGCCAAAAAAAAGTCCGATGATCCCGATAACCGTATATAATAAGGAAATAGGAACTGAATGCAGTTTTACAGTGATGTCTTCTGAAATATTATCTTTTGCAATTCCCACCACATAAACAAAGAAAAGGATCAAGCTGAGAATAAGGAAAACGCCGTCTAATCTGGAAAGAGTATTACCCTCGAAAATAAAATTATTGGAAAGTGCAAGAACAAATATCGTACCGATCAGCACGAAAGGGATCTCTTTTTTTACTGTATTCTTTTCTATGGATATCGGATATATAATGCCGGCAACACCCAAGACTACCAAAGTGTTAAAGATATTGCTTCCCAGAATGTTGCCAAAACAGATCTCGTTATGTCCGCCTGCACTGGAAATAATATTCACTATCAATTCGGGAGCGGAAGTACCAAAAGCCACAATTGTAAGACCGATAGCTAATTCCGAAATTGAAAACCTTTTTGCCAGTGAACATGCTCCGTTAATAAGCAGGTCGGCGCTTTTAATTAGGATGATAAATCCTATGATAAGTAATACACTCGAAAGTGACATAACAACAATTAATATTGATGATACCATAAAATTCCTTTCCGGATCAAATATCTATTAAAGGCGTTGCTTCATACTGCGATGAAACAAACAATTGAAGATCATGATTGATAATTTGCAGATATTCTTTCATTATATTCTCTGCCGTTTCCGGCAGGTTGTTCTGTTCGCTCAGATGTGCCAGTACCAGGTTTTTCAATCCAGGATGCACAACTCTGGTTATCACACCAACCGCCTGTTCGTTGGAAAGATGTCCCTGTTTGCTTTTTATTCTTTGCTTAAGATAAGGCGGATATGGTCCATTCATCAGCATCTTTACATCATGGTTACTTTCCAGTACAATGCTGGTCGATTCTTTTATTCTATGAAGCATTAGTTTGGAACTGAATCCCAGATCGGTGGCTAAAGCTAATTTGCGGATTTTATCTCCTGTTTTTTCAAAAACAAAATTACTACCATCCACCACATCATGCGATGAGGGAAATGTTTTTACTTCTATATTGCCGATTTTGAATAAATTTCCATTTTCAAAGAAAACCACGCCTTCCGGTAATTTTCCTAAGTATTTCTGAGAAGCCAAATATGTCATCCTGGTAATATAAAGCGGAATATTAAGTTTACGGCAGATAATTCCTGCTCCATTTATATGGTCGTGGTGTTCGTGGCTTATGATTACGGCATTCAGTTTTGTTGCATCCAGGTTTATACTGGAAAGCAGGTTCAATATCTTTTTACCGCTTAATCCGGCATCCAATAACACCATAGTGCTGTCTGTACAGACAACCGTGCTATTTCCTTTACTGCCGCTGGCTAAAACCGAAACTTTAAACATCTTACTATTTTATGTAATAATACCTGTTATTTAACTTATCGTATTCCGTCCATATAGCATCATCTTTTTGCACAGATCCAATTAACTGAGCTACGCCAACTGTTTGAGCATCAAAATTATCGGCATGATGCAGAACAACTGCTTCCAGGGTCTGGGGCAGCCGGGCAGACGCTTTTTCATATTCACCATGATGCGAAAGTATTAAATGCCGCAGTTTGAACAGCAGATCGGGTGGAAAATTATCTATCTCTGCAGCTTTTTCGCATACGATATGATCTCCCAGCGGAATATGACCTACCAGTCTTCCTTCGGCAGTAAATTCTATGGTCGGTTTGATATTGTATTCCAGAACCTTTCCTACATCGTGTAAAAGCGCACCTGTAATTAAAAGGTCTTTATCTATTTTATATAAATGTGTAGAAAAATCACAGATAGATGCAACCGTAACGGAATGTTCCAAAAGCCCGCCAATATAATTGTGATGCCAGCTCTTTGCTGCCGGAGCCTGGCAAAACTTAGTAAAGAATTCTTTATCATCGAATATTTTCGATAACAGTTGTTTCAAATAACTATTCCCGATGTTATCTACATATTCAAACAATTTCTCAGAAAGTTTATTTACGTCTCTATCGGTAGTTTGCAGATAATCTGTAATATCGTATTCTTCTTCCGGGATTCTTATTATTTTATTTACTGTAATCTGCAAATGGGCTTTATAGCTTATGATCACACCTTTTACCTGGATCACATCGCCAACCTTAAATTTCTCATCGATCACCTTGGCATTATTCCATACATTTCCCGCTATGGAACCTGTGCAATCATTTAATTTTAACCTGATATAGAAATCTTTTGCACCTTCCCTCAGTTCCTTTTGCGAAACCAGGAAATTGCTGATTATCTCTTTATTAAGATGATTTTTTAATTCTTTTACAAAGATTTTACTCATTAATTCCATCCTTTATTTTTACTTTATAATTTTCTTCATTTTCTCGGTAAGATAATATCCACCGGTTTTACGGCTTCCGCAAATTAAATCACTTCCCGAAGCTTGTCTGCCGAAGGCATGGCTTCCCGCAAAGGAACTTTTTAAAATAAGCTTCGGAAAGTTTTTTCTCTACAACCATCATCAAATCTATTTTCTTTTACAACCTTCCGAATCCTATAACAACAAAAACTTGAGAGAAAGGCTTCGGAAGGGAAGTTATCCTACACCACATAAACATTATTGGTATAGATCCAGCCGTATCCGAATCGTGTGATCTCCAATCTGTAATTTCCTTTCCTGTTAATTTTAAATGCTCCTTTATCATTATATTTAGAAGATATTTTCCTGCCATTCCGGTACAGGGCAACCCTGGAAGATTTCGGTAATCGGAAGTAAAATTTCAGATCATCTTTCAGCTCGATCTCCTGTCCGAAGACAGCACTATCTCCTTTTGCAGAAGCGATCCCTGCATAAAAATCATAGGGATTCCCCATCTTGTAATTTATGATATAACTATTTCCGTTCTTTATGGCATTCAATACGCTCTGATCATTTATGGGAGTTTCTTCTTCCAGAAGGATATTTGTGTGTATTGTCTTGAACAAAGATTTGTGGGTAAGGAACTTGAATTTGATCCCGAATTTCTTCATTCTTTCCGTATGAGCATCGATGCTGCCGATAGCAGATTTATTTTTGCCCTGCATATTCAATTCATCCCAATAGGCAAGAGTTTCACGAAGCGGCTTTTTTACAAATAAAGAAGGGAACAACACCAGAAAAAGCCCATTCAATTTTGGATTCATTTTCCCGATCCATCCGGAAAGATAATTCCATATTTCCAAGCCATTGAAATCGTTATTCATCCTGTTCGTCCAGATATATTTCCTGAAAATGGAAGAAGCTCTTTTTTCGATGGGATGAGCAGCAAAACCGATCGCACCACAATCTTTGTAGTATTTCACATATTCTTCGGCAGATTTTCCTTTCATGATATTATCAGAATTAAAAACGAGATAGTGATTATTGTTTTTAGGATCGTTTATTTCCATTCCAATAATAACGAGCAGGTCTTTTTCTTCCAGAAAGTTTTCATCTTTTTTTGCGTCGAGGTTCAGATGATCGTTGATCGTTATGAAATCCAGTTCGCTTTTCTTTGCTTCTTTGATGATCTTAGATAACTTAACCTTACAGTCGAATGAATACTCCGAATGTATATGAATGCAACCTGTTAATTCCAGGTATGATCTTTTAAAAATATTTTTTTTTTTCATATTATTTGATCAGAACACATTTGCGGAGAAATGTATCAGTTTTTCTATTTGTCTTTATTTCGATCTTTATCAGGTAAATTCCACTCGATACATCTTTCGAGTTATCGTCTTTCCCATTCCAGATTACAGAATAGAAATTATTTGTCCCTCGTCCTTCGACAAGTTCAGGATGACACAAGCTCGGAGATAAAATTTTAACTTTTTGACCTTTGATATTGTAGAT
>JAIORR010000108.1 GCA_021108055.1 Candidatus Cloacimonadota bacterium | reverse complement strand
AGAAATATATTTTCCTGTTTTCATCTTGTAGAAGTAAACTCCACTTGCTACTTTCCTACCACTGTTATCTTTACCATTCCAGGTAACATTGTGATATGCAGCTTCAAGATCTCCTTTTACCAATGTCCTTACCTTCTCTCCTTTGATGTTGTATATTTCCAGTGTTACCTTTCCGGCTTCTTCGAGAGCAAAACTGATATTCGTTTCAGGATTGAACGGATTCGGATAGTTGCCTGTAAGTTCTGTTTTTAATGGAACAAGGAATGTTTCTGCATCAACGTGTTCTACATACGCATCATTAGAGAATTCCGATTCCCAACCTCCATCATAAACTGCCGTAACATTAAATGTATAGTTTCCTGATGGTACATTCTCGATCAGACATGGGCTTGAAGGCCAATCGATCACATAAGTATCATAATATATCCTGTAAAAAGCAATACCTCTCGTTGGAAATGGTGGAAGATCCCAGGTTAATTCTATGTCGGGTGGAATCGAGGTAGCCACAAGATTATCGGGTGGAGGCAGTACGATAGTAACAGGTTCAATATTAGAAGCAACTGATTCTCCAACCGGATCGGTGTAGATAGCTGTTACATAATATTCATAATCACCTGCATCCAATTCAATAACAGTGTAAGTAAGAATCAGCGGATCTGTTATCTCTGTTATCACTGAGCCATCCTGGTAAACTTTGTAGCCGGATAATGAGCGAGAATCTCTTGTTTTGGTATCAAGTTTTGATATTGAAAGTAAACCATTTTTTCGAGTAGCTTTTGAAGAACCAATATTATTATTCTCTTCATTATAGTGGGAACGTTCTTCTGCAGGTTGTTCCCACACAAGTACTACTTCATTATAATTGATAACATTAGCCTCCAGGTTCTGTGGTGGATTAAATGGTGGTATAGGCTCAATGATATGCCATCCGAAATATTCAAATGTATCTTGAGGATATACTATCCATTCCGAATCAGTAGGATCTGTACCGGCAGAAGCAAGCCAATCCGTATTACCTGTAGTAACAGCATCTTTTCTTACCAGAGTGTGATCTTTTGTAGCAGCTATTTCGCCGGCAACATCCCAACCATCACCCGGGTCTTCTGTAGGAATACCGATAACATCGATCAAAATCCAGGTTGTACCACCATCAGGTGTCCACTCGAGACCACGAGCATCGTTACCATTGTGGTGAGTAACGCTTGGATAAGAAAGAATCTCATCAGCTACAGCCTGCAATGCGGGATCAGATTCATCAGTACAGATAGCCCATGTATCTCCGTTAAGAGTACCATCTTCAAGGGTTGCCCCTGTTGGGAAGTAGTGTTGATATACCCAGCCACCACCGTTAACAGACTGATTTATCCTGTAATCATCAAGGCTAATTATGGTAGCAGTATTATTAAATATTTCCAGACCTTTGTTATTGCTGCTTCCTTCAATGTATTCACTAAAGAATACCGCAGGTAATTCCAGTGAAACTACATCGATCGTAATATCGTCAAGTCCAATTCCATATCCAAAACCATCTTCACCTTCAAATGCAATATAATAGTCATCTGAAAGATTAGGAAGAATAATTACTTCTTCTGTCCAATCCGGAATATCACCAAGGTATTCTGCCAGTAATGTCCATGCTCCAGCAGCTGAATCTTTATAGTAAACTCGCAAGAAATCCTGGTCTGGAGACCAGAATTGTTGAGCATGCCAGAATTTCAGTTCAACCTCTGTTGCAGTTCCCATATCGATCTGAGGTGTTACAAGTTTGGTTATATCACCCGTAGAGCCATTGAAATATGCATTGAAGCTTCCACCATGCGGATCAGCTGGATGTGTACCATTTACACCATAAGTATAATTCCAATCGGTAGTACCAACAATATATTCCTGTGTCCAGCTATCCGGTATTACGCCACCTTCAAATCCTTCACTTACAGGCAATGTAAGTACAACCACTTCATGGTAAGTGAATTCAACTCCAATAGAATCAGATTCACCTTCGTCATAAAAAGCTGTTACACTTGCGAAATACGATTGATTACTTACAAGACCTGTATATTGATAGAACAGGTTGGGTGTGAACTCTACAAATATGCTGTCGAGATAGACATTATAGCCCAGGAGATCCCGCACTACGGGAGCTTCCCAGGTTGCATAACCAAGTTCAGTTACAGAGATGTTCTGCGGTGTTCCTAATGGAGGAACAATATGCCAGCCAAGGAAATCGAAAGTATTTTGCGGATATACAATCCATTCCGAATTCGTCGAATCCGTACCGGCAGAAGCAAGCCAGTCTATATTTCCGGCAGTTACTTCATCTTTTCTTACCAGGGTATGATTCTTTGTTGCATCGGTTTCACCGGCAACATCCCAGCCATCACCAGGATCAGCTCCTTCCTCTCCAATCGTATCGATCAGATAAAATGTTCCGGTTCCATCATCTTTAGCCAGTCCCTGAGCATCATCTCCGTTATGATATAATGTAAGTACCAGATCAGCAACTGCCAGCATTGCAGGATCTGCATCCGTATGACAGACAACATAAACATCTCCATCTGCCAAAGTAGCTCCGGGAGGGAAATCTATTGTATATTCATACCAAGTACCACCATTGGATATTTGCCATAATTGATAGTCGGTCAGATCAATAGTTGTTCCAGTACCATTATAGATTTCCAAAGCTTTATTGTAACTGCTTCCCTCAATATATTCAGAGAAGAAAACAGCATTTTCTTTCACATTTACGGTATAGTCTTCTACTTCACCCAAGGTTGTATCACCGCAGGGATCGGGAACAGAATTATGAGTCAACCTGATCCTCATACGTGTTTCACCTATATAGGCGCCTGCAGGAGGAATGATCGTACCCGTATAAGGACCTATACCGGAAGATACCTCCAGAACTATCGGATCATCATCATAGAAATCCATATTATGGTTCCAATCAATCCAGACAGCTCCTTCGTCTGTTGTATATCCGTTAGTAATGGTAACTGTTATTTCGCTTCCTTTTCCGATGTACATATCGGTAGAAATAGCTATATAATTACCATATCCTGCCCATGCCGTTGTATTATCTATACTTTCACAGAGAACATTTGAAATGTATTCATCTTGATTCAAAGCTTGAGCATTACAATATAACGAGCCATGAAGTGCAAAACTAAGGTCATGACCAGTGTAAGCCGGCCACAATACCATGCTTGAAAGCCAGTCTGGTCCATTCCCAAAGCCGTCACCCGGATTTATCCAGTAAAACTCGGTACCATATTGGTTTGTATGCGGCTGCCAGCCCCACTGTCCGCCAACACCGAAGTCCACACTGTATTGCCAGGCAACCCAATAGATACCTTCTGTCAATGTAACAACGTAAGACAGAGTAATATTCAGGTTACCAGTTCCATCATCCACAACCGCACAAGCCGGGACATCAAAAAGTTCTGTTCCGGGCATACCGGACGCATCTTCATAGATCTTAAGATTACCAAAGCCTGTTCCCGGTCCGGCTCCATTCCAGAATCCACCCAGAACATCCATTGCATCGATATCCCATGTTTCTCCAACCGGAACTTCAAAGTCATCTGCTCCCCAGGCATCATAAATATCATTAACCGGATCAATAAAGTCTTGAGCTGGGATAAGTCCGTCAGAAGTTGGATTTGATATTTGATCAAACAGCAGGTTTCGATTTTCATTAGCATCGTTAACTTTAGAATCTCTGTAATTTGCAATTGTTGATGAAACACCAGACGAATAAGTTACAGAAGCAAATACAGTACTTGCAAATATTATTGTTACTACTAAAAAAATTAATCTCTTCATCTTAATCTCCTTATTTTAAAATAATATATTCACTAATTTTTTATCTACAAATATATAAATCCAACCTGATTATGGTAGTAAAGAACCTAATAAACCAAAATTTCGAAAACACTTATTTTCTATATATAAATATCTTTTATAATAATTTAATTAAAAAATATCCCAAAACCATTGAAAACTGTTGTTTCATCTTCATCCATAATATTTACAAATAACTGACATAATAAAAAATTTCAGCTTTCCTTAATCTCCATATTTATTTTATATTTATTTTTGCAAATTCAATTCCAATTTTCTTATTTTTTTTCCCCTGTCAAGTTTCGCATATTTTTTTTATTTATCCAATCATCAAAATTGAAAATGTCTTTTTTTTAACTAATGAAAAAGGGCTGAACAATTGTTCAGCCCTTTATGTTTGATCCTTACAGCTTTGTAAAAGCCCTAAGTCTCTTATTTCATCAGTATCATTTTTTTAGTAGAAACATATTTTCCTGTTTTCATCTTAT
>JAIORR010000214.1 GCA_021108055.1 Candidatus Cloacimonadota bacterium | reverse complement strand
CCCATTAAACAACGGCTGAATATGATTATCAGCTTGATTGAAGTTGTTAGTGTTTCTGAAGAATTTGGATTTGAACTTGCCATTGCCATGCATACAAAACCAAAGATCAACCCGCAGATCGTGGCAATAATAACTCTCTTTGCAGCTAACATTCTCTACCCTTTTTAATTTATGTCACACATTAACGATTTCTTCTCTGACCTCTTTTTCTATTCTCTTCGTTTCCTCAGGTTTAACATTGAGTTTTTTTGCAATCTCTTCAATTGCTGTTTTTTCTGCTTTATCGAAATCGAAATCTGCAAATGCACAATTGTATAAAAGACGAACCAGGTAGTATCGTTTATCGGGGTTATTCTGATAGATCATACAGATAATATCTATAATTTCATCGAGGTTCAGTTTGCCTTTTTCATAATCAATCAGCAATTTGTCGAACATATTGGAGATTATATCCCTTTCGTATTTACCAAATTTTTCTGCTAAATCATCATATTCGAATGGTCTTTGCTCGAGTTGGAAAATAAGGTCGGAAATGATTCTTTCCCGTTCTTCTCCTTTAAAAACTTTATCTGCTTCTGCGATATGTATGAGGAGAGCCATACTACTTGTTACAAGAGAGAATTCATCGAACTCCTTCTTTTCCTTATCTGTTTGAGGAAGATAATGTTTTGGTTTAAGGAATGTTTCCAGAAATTTTTCATGCGAACCGGATTCAAAAGTCAGATTAATTATTTTCTCAATTTGTTTTGACCATCGTGCCATAATTTTCTCCTTTTATTATTTATTTAGATGATCAGTTCGTTACTTCAACAAACCGATCGTAAATATTAACGCTCTATCATCAAAATCATTAAAAGTAATGGCATAATCAATATTCAGTATCACCTGGAAATTATATGTTCGGAATGCTCTGATACCGGCATTTGCAATAAATTCCAAGCCGTCAGAGCGTTTGTTATCATCATACCAATCATCATCATAATGAGCAACCCAGTGAAATCCAAAAGCTCCGCCAGCATACGGGCAAATATCTTTTTTGGAAAAAAGATAGGAAGCATATATGTTGGTTGCAAAGCCATGGCGAGCTGCAAATTGCAAGCCTACCGCTACATTTCCGACTTCATAGCCGGAACGCAGATCAAGAGTAAATGATCTTTCATAATCTTCGTCATAACCATGTTGAGGATAAAGATAGCCAAAAGACAACCCAATAAATTTTTTCCCGCTTCTACGTCTTGGTATATCTTCTTCTTTTTGCATGATCGCACCCACTTCCACAGTCTGTGCTAACGGTTTTTGTTCAACTATACTCATAGCAATACGATTCATCACAACTTCCAGATCTTCGATAGTGTTTGATGTTGTGTTATCCAGAACAGCAGATTGACCCTTATTTACATCGACCAGGTTGTACTGAATTATTATTTTTTCACCTAATTTGCTCAGATTCGTGATCAGAACCAGATCTGCATCCAGTTCTCTACCGATCTCAACTGCACACACTACTTCCGTACATTGTTCTCCTGCAAGTGATTCATTTGTTTTGTCCTGTGATATTATGTGCATGGAACTTAACTTCCGGATATCATTCTTCAATATGCTTTCTGCAGTTTGAATGGAAATCTCATCAACACCGAGAGAATAAAAGGGAAGAACTGCAATTGTTTCTGCCCAAAGACCGCTAACCTGAATAATATTCATAGCTACAACAAATATTACTAAACTCAATACTTTTTTTCCTGATAACTTAATTATAGATTTTAACATTTTTCCTCCAAGAATTTTAATTCGTGCTTATTTCTTATTCTTCTAAAAATATTGTCAAAGAATTATTTTTTTTATTCTATTTAAGATCGATTTAACATCGAGTTTGTACATGCGAAATAGATCTCTGCTATTTCCGGAAACGCCGTAATCTTCCACACCGAATTTATGGAATTTGCAGGAAAGTCCCATCTGCATAAGTTTATCAGCGATGCTGTTGCCCAATCCTGTATTAACATTATGATCTTCGTAAGTAAAGATAACGCCGGTTTGAGCAGCTGTTTTCAGAGCATCTTCATCGATGTCGTTCGGGCAGGAAATATTCCATACCTGAACAGAAATATTTTCACCTTTAAGTATATCTGCAATTTCCACCGCATTACCCGTCATTGTTCCCATCACAAATAAAGCACAATCTTTTCCATCCCGAAGAAGGTCAGCCTTTCCATACTTGAATTTATAATCTTTATCGTAGAAGATTTTTCCATGATCATCTTTAATTATTTCCAGTTTTGATCTTCCCATCGGAATCAGGAAATTACCCTGCTTTGAAGTGATATAACGGATTATCCTGTCCGTTTGATTTGGATCTGCCGGAATGATGGTTTTAAAATGATAAAGATTTTTCATTACTCCGAGATAATCTATACACTGATGGGTTTTGCCATCTTCGCCCACATCGAGACCAACGTGGGTTGTAATAATTTTAAGATTCGTCTTGTTAATGTCATTTAGTCTGTGTTGATTAAAAGTTTCATCAACGCCGAAAACACCGAAATCAGCGAAGAAAACATTAAAACCCTCTTTGGACATTGCTCCGGCAACAACGGCTGTGTTATGTTCCATTATGCCGCCCTGGAAGAAATTCTGCGGCAGGACAGATTCAAACTTATTAGTTTTCACACTTCCCTTAAGGTCACAATCGAAAACAGTAATTGTTGCATTATCATTTATTGAAGCAACATCTGCAATTGCATTTCCCCAGGCAGAACGGTTGTCGGCGGTCTCTTTATAAATTATCGGATCGCCTGTATTCAATTTAAAATCTGTATTTTCATTATCATTTTTTCGGGAAGAAGGTTTGAATTTATTCCTGAGTTCTTTGTATTTATCGAAATCATTTACCAGTCCCAGCTCTTTTAAAGCTTCGTTTAGTTGTTCTTCGGAAATAGTTGAACCGTGGTATTTTTCTTTGTTTTCCATAAATGAAACGCCTTTCCCCATTATGGTATTTGCCAGGATCATAGTTGGTTTATCATTTTTAACGGCTTCAATAACAGCATCATGAATTTCCGGCAGATGATGACCGTCTATCTCAATTACTTCCCATCCATCGGAAAGATAATTATCCATAATATTCTGCGGCATAATTTCTTTAATATTTCCGCATATCTGAAGTTTATTATAATCTACAAATGCTGTGATGTTATTCAAGTTGTATTTTATAGCAAAACGACGTGCTTCACATATCTGTCCTTTCTGTTGTTCGCCATCGCCCATAAGTACAAATGTATGATTATCAATTTTTTTCAGCTTGCAGCCAAGTGCAAATCCGCAGGCAGCAGAAAGACCCTGTCCCAGATTCCCGCTTGTCCATTCGATTCCCGGAACCTCTGGTTCCACATGTCCTTCAAAAATACTTCCTGCCAATCTGAATTGAGAGATTGCGTCATCGAGATCGAAGAATCCCATCAAACCTAAAGCAGAATAAACAGCGGGGGAGATGTGACCATGGCTGATAATGACTCTGTCTCTTTCTTCCCATTTCGGTTTTTTCGGGTCTATATTTGCCATGTTCAAAAGCATCATCAGGAAGTCGATAGAAGACATCGACCCACCCGGATGCCCGGAAGCTGAAAGTGTGGTCATCTTTAGAATTGCACCACGTGCAATATTTGAAAGCTGCTGAAGT
Organism: Candidatus Cloacimonadota bacterium; assembly: GCA_021108055.1. Classification (GTDB taxonomy): domain Bacteria; phylum Cloacimonadota; class Cloacimonadia; order Cloacimonadales; family TCS61; genus JACNIV01. Next base: position 657 of record JAIORR010000214.1, on the reverse strand, counting down.
TCTTCTAATTTTTCAGCGGAAAGACTTGTTTTTTTTAAATCCATTAAATTCTCCTTTTTTACAAAAGAAATTTTTCCAAGATTTATTTAATATATAAAATTCGTAAAGCTAAAAAAAAACGTCCGACATTTGCCGGACGTTCCAGATTAATTACTTGTTGATTATCTGTTCAACCTTTTTCTTATCATCGGAATAGGTAAAGGCTCCCAGCAGATTGTGAGCATTGTCTTTATCGACAACGCGGGGATACACAATGCGTACGATATTGATCTTATCATCTGAAAAAGAGAATAATTCCAACAACCTTACGAGTTGATCAATTGAGAAATATTTACTGTTTGCAGCAATTCGTACAACAGAAGCCTGATCGTCAGAAAAACTTTCGTTCTCTACATTTGAAAGCAGTTGTTTAAATTCAGATGCGTTCATAGCTTTGTTGGAAGTTATTTCTTCTTCAATTTCAACTTCTTCAGGCGCAGGCTCATTAACATCGATTGAAATACTTAAACTTGCACTTTGTGTCTGGCTGGCTTGTGTGCTCTGTGAAGATTGAACAGAAACTGAAAGATCATCTGGAATAAGTGCAAGAAGTTCATAAATCTCATCGATCATATTTGCTGCTTTTTTCTGATCGAGTTTATTAAGTTTCGGAACATA
>JAIORR010000154.1 GCA_021108055.1 Candidatus Cloacimonadota bacterium | reverse complement strand
ATAAATTGGAAAATGTAAATATTATATTATCTTTTTTTCATATGAAAACATTATAAAAAACCACCAATTTACGTCAAAAAAAATCTTGACATATAAACCACTCTTTTTTGAAAAATATACTTAAAAAATAAAAAAAAGGAGGATGGAATTATATGATTCAACTTCAAAATCTAACAAAAGATTATGGAACACTAAGAGCAGTAGATCATATTAATTTTGAGATCAATGATGGAGAGATACTCGGATTTTTGGGACCCAACGGAGCAGGCAAAACTACTACATTGCGAATGATAACCTGCTTCCTCAATCCAAACGAAGGTAACATCTCTATCGGAGATTTCAATGTTTTGCAAAATTCAGAGGAAATCAAAAAGATGATCGGTTACCTGCCCGAGCATAATCCCCTGTACACCGATATGACCGTTTATGACTACCTTAAATTTATTGCGCAGGTTAGAAACGTAGAAAATTTCAAGAAACGATTAAAGGAAGTTACCGCAAAATGCGGTTTACACGGAATTATCGAAAAACCGATAAACACATTATCCAAAGGTTATAAACAGAGAGTTGGAATTGCGCAGGCTATTCTTCACAATCCAAAGATACTTATACTGGACGAGCCGACTTCCGGTCTTGACCCAAATCAGATTGTAGAAATAAGAAATCTGATCACAGAACTGGGAAAAGAAAAAACCCTGATAATTTCAAGTCATATCCTGCAGGAAGTTCAAGCTGTTTGTGACCGGATCATCATAATTAATAAGGGCAAAATAGTTGCAGACGGTTCTACGGAAGAACTCAAATCCAGTTTCCAGAATAAAACAAGACTCATTCTTGAGATCGATGCAAAAACAAAAGAAATTGAAGAAATGACAAATAAATTAAAAAATATCACTTTGATAGGATCAAATGAAAAAGATAATGGTTTCGTTCAAGTTGAACTGGAATTCGATTCCCAGGCAGATAGAAGACCGGAAATATATGATTACATAAAGAACAAGAAGTGGATATTACGGGAAATGCATCGGGTCAATATAAGCCTGGAAGACGTTTTCAGAAACCTGACAATTGAAGGAGAAGAATAATGAATATCATATCCATAATAGCACAGAAAGAAATAAAAGGTTATTTTGGCTCTCCGTCAGCATACATCATTCTGGTTGTTTTCCTGCTTCTTAGCGGCTGGTTTTTTGCTAATCCTCTCTTTATAAACAATCAGGCAGAATTACGTACACTGTTCGGTATTATTCCCATCATTTATCTTTTCTTTATTCCAGCCATAACTATGGGACTTATCTCCAGGGAAAAGAACAGTGGAACCATCGAAATACTTACAACCCTCCCGATAAAAGATACTCAAATAATAATGGGAAAATTCTGGGCTTCACTTGCTCTTATCGGGATCGGTCTTTTATTCACGCTCGTACATTTTCTAACGATAGTTATACTTGGAAAGAATATAGATTTCGGAGCGATCTTCTGCGGTTACATAGGGCTGATATTGCTGGGAGCGGTTTACAGTGCGATCGGGATTTTTTCTTCCAGTATTACAAACAACCAGATAGTAGCTTTCATCATCAGTTTCTTCATCGTGTTTTTCTTCTTTATTCTTCAATACTCTCTGATGTTTATTCCAAGTTTTCTGGTTGGAATTTTTCAATATCTCAGTATCGGTTACCACTTTTCAAATATTTCGCGCGGTGTCATCGATACAAGGAACATCATCTACTTCCTCAGCTTGATCGTGTTATTTCTTAAACTTTCTCAGATTGCACTTGAATCCAGGAAATGGAAATAGGAGGAGATCATGAAAAAAAATATATGGTTTGATGTAATAATACTTTTAGCGATAATTATATTCCTGAATCTTGTATCTTTATCTGTTTTTACAAGAATAGACCTCTCAAAAGGCAAGATATATTCTCTTTCAAAATCCAGCAAACAAGCAGTTAAAAACCTTGAAGACAGATTGGTTATCAAGGCTTATTTTTCTAAAAATCTGCCTGGAGAATTTGCAGATGCTCGCAGATTCGTACAGGATATTCTTTCCGAATACCAGGCTTATTCCAAAGGAAAACTCCGCTTTGAATTTATCGATCCTTCAGATGAAGAAAGCTTAAAAAAAGAAGCACAGAAAAACCAGATATTCCCTGCTTCGATGCGTGTTATCGAAAATGATAAATTTGAGATCAGGGAAGTTTATATGGGACTCGCATTTCTGTATAAAGATAAAACCGAATCTATCCCGCTGATCCAGAATACACGCGGCTTGGAATATGATATTAGCAAGACAATAAAAAAGATCGCAGCTATCGGGTTAAAGAAGATCGCTTTCTATGAAGTTGAAAAAGAAGAACCGCCGCAAATGCCCGGCTATCCAAATGCGAATGACGAATTTGCCACAATCCGTCAGCATATTTCGGATAGTTATGAAGTAAGCAAAACCGACCTGAACAAACCTCTCGACAGCAATATCGATGCTCTTCTTTTTACCGGCATCGAAGATTCGTTGTCATTAATGCAACTTATCTGCCTGGACCAATACCTGATGCAGGGCGGAAACATCCTGTTCTTCCAGGACAGGATAAAAGCAAACCTGCAAACCCAGCAGGCAGAACCGATCAATTCCAACCTGTTCGACCTTTTACGTTATTATGGGATTTCCATCAAGAACAACCTGGTTGCCGATGCGGTATGCGGACATGTTCAGGTTCAGCAGCAGCGTGGTATCATCAGAATGGCAAGACCTGTAAGTTATCCTTTCTTCCCCGTTATAAACAATGTAAACAAAGAAAACCTGATCGTAAAAAACCTCGATTATATGCAGCTTATCTTTGCTTCGGAATTAGATACTACAAAAACAGGCAAAGACCTCCGGTTCGAGCCGCTGCTTTATACTTCCGAGAATTCAGGAGAGATAACAATACCTCAACTGGATATTTCCCTGCAAAAATATATGAACCAGAACTTGAAAATCATGTTTAGTGATCCTCCAAAAATAGTGGCGGGAATTTACAGCGGTCTGTTCAAAAGTTTCTTTATAGAAAACGTTGAAACTATGAATATAATTCCGCAGACTACCGAAGGCAAAATATTGATCGTTACAGATTCCGATTTCATAAAAGAAGGTGCCGGTGCCGGAGTAAAAGGCAACCTTGATTTCGTTTTGAATGCAGTAGATTACATGGCTTCCGAAGGATCACTAATAGAAATACGTTCCAAAGAAACGGAATTCAAACCATTGAAAGAACTAAGCAGTGGAAAAAGAAAATTAATAAAATGGCTCAACATCCTGCTGCCGTCGATCCTGCTTATTATAGTCGGAATATTACATTATAGAAAAGAACTAAAACAAAGAAAGATCATTGGAGAGCTTTATGAGTAAGAAACATAAAATATATCTTGCTGTTCTGGCAGTAGTCGTTATCCTTTTCCTGGTTACAAAACTGAATGATAAAACCGAGCGTAAAATTTCATTCTTTGAAGTTGATTCTACAAAAATTGAATGCATCGAGATCACAACGATAGAAGACACACTCAGGCTGGTAAAAAAGGATAATTCATGGTTTATGGAATACCCGATCGAATGTCCTGCAAGCCCGAATAAAATAGAAAGATTCTTTGAAAAAGTATTAAGCATTAAAACTTCAAATCTTCCCATATCGGAACAGGAAAGCTCTTTTGAAACCTACAATCTCACGGATAGTCTATCTACAATTATCAAACTCTACGGAAAGGACGATAAACTACTCGATGTTTCTATGATAGGAAAAAGTTCATCATATTCCAATACTCCAGCCCGAAAACAAGGGAAAAATAAAATCTACCGGCTTGAAGAAAATATAGCTTATGATATCAAAACAGAATCTTCTAACTGGAGAAAGCGGGAAGTCCTTGAACTTGAAAAGGAACAGATTGCTAAGATCTCTGTTATTTATGAAAATATTGGATATGAGTTAACTGCGACCGATACACTATGGCAATTTGAAGATGGAGAAAACTCGGTTTCTATTCAACATGATAATCCAGCTCTCAGAACCATCCTGAATTCTCTATCCAAAGTTAATGTTTCCCAATTCATAGATGAAGACATTGAAAATTATCTTATCAAACTTCAGAATCCAACTCTCGAGATCGGTATTAATATGTATGATGAAAGCAAATACTACCTGCGTGCTGCATTCGATAATGACAATAAATATGTTCTGCAGGTCAATAATGAAACAGAGCATTTATACACGATCAACGAAAACTGGTTGAAGAAATTCCGGAAACAGGCAGAGGATTTTAGGAAGTAATCTATAGTCAATGGATTTACGCATAGGTTCCTATTGCAACAAATCAATGGCTTGTAAAC
>JAIORR010000023.1 GCA_021108055.1 Candidatus Cloacimonadota bacterium | reverse complement strand
CATCATCAGCGATTTCGGCAATGATCACGGTTACTGTTTCATCCTCCGAAACCAATCTGCCAAAGATCATTTCATTTGCTCTAACTTTTTCCGAAATTTCAAGCAGACCTTCCCGGGTTGTGGGAACTTTCTTAAAAAATGCTTTCACATCCATTCCATCTTCGGTTCCAATAATATTATCAGCAGTATAAAGAGATGTTACATCGTTTTTATCGATCTCTTTCATTTTGCCTAACTGCTTAGTCAGGTCTTTCACCTTTTGCAGAGTTTCGGTTTGGTAAATACCATCCGGATTTTCAATTGCTATTATGATACCATCCTGTATGTTGAATATTTCCTCCGCTCCATCACTATAAACAAAAGCAGGATGATCTTGCGGCATATATTTATCTAGATCGGTCTCCATTTTGCTATTATTTTTCATTACCATAAAAAATGCAACTGATATGATCAACAAAACCAACATAGTTATTTTGGGAAATCTCAATAACTTATTTAAAAACTTTTCCATTTTTTCTCCTTTTTATTACCCTTCCGAAGCTTTCTTTCGCTCTTCTTATATTAAGATTCGGAAGGTTACAAATGAGCGAAAACTTTCCGAATCTTAATATAAGCATTCCTTTGTGCGAAGCTTCGGAAAGGTAACAATCATTTAGTTAATATTCACTAACTTCTAATTTAAATAAAAAAAATTATTCCGCAATAATTAGTTTCATAATGTCATCACTGAGTTGCTTACCTTCTGCTTCCAGATTAAAGATCATTCCTGACATACTCCACTGCGTTACCAGCAATCGCATCGAACCGATAATTATCCTGACTATACTTAATGAATTTATATCGGAGCGGATCTCATCTTTTTTCTGACCGGATTGAACTATTGTTTCCAGAATCTTGTGGGATTGTTTCATCATATTATTCATTTTTAATATCAGATCCTCTTCATTCTGGAAATTCGCTTCGGAAAAAATAACTTTAGCAAAATCAGGATTTAAATTGATTATTTTTAAATGCTCTAATATGAAGCTTTCAATTTTATTTAAAGAGTTTACGGATTCCTTAAGCTTCTCTAAAGCGGGTTTCATTTTAATCTGGAAATTGGTAATAACAGCTTTTAAGATTTCCAGTTTACTGCCAAAATGCCTGTAGAGAGCAGGTTCGGAAATACCAATTTCAAAAGCAATATTTTTGATTGTAAGGTTCTGAATACCTTTATCAGCAATTAGTTTTATAGCTGTCTCAACAATTTGCTGCTGCCTTTCACTAAACACTTTTATTACCTCCTATTGCTCACTGGTTAGTGAACACTAACAAAGATAATTCAAAACCTTTTGATGTCAAATTGTTTTTTTTGCAGAAAAATAATTAAACACCGAAAACACTGAATACACCGAAAAAAGACTTTCCAGTTTTGAACTTGATATTCATCATGACAAGAAGACGGGGTTTTTAATTGGTTCATTCCAAAACAGAAGTTTGAGAACAAGTGCAGGACGTATCATTTTGATGCGTCCAACATATTACGGTTCAATTTGCAAGAATGAATCTGAAAAAAATCCTGAAAGAGTCGATTGATAGAATCTTCGAAAAAAAATTCAGTGTTTTTCTATTTCTTCTTTGATCAATATCAAAAATTCACCTTCCAGCAGATCTTCATCTTTCCAGGAAAGTTCTTCTTCACACATCAGCGGAGTAATTACAGCCACTTTCAGCATCGGTTCTAAAATCTGGATTTTCTGGGCTGTACCGAGGTGTTTCCTGCTGTGGAAATCTCCGTTATAATGAATAACTTTACGGCGGGGTGGAATGCGCTGATACTTTAAGATGGATTCTGCCATCGTATCATCTTTGATGCACTGCGCAGCATAGATCAGGTCTAAATTCATCATCATACCTTTTGGCATTTTGCTGCTATGAGCCATATTATTTTTCATTGTTTGGATAAAGAGTTTTTTATATTCATCATCAAAAACTTTGTGCTTTTTGGCTACGAACTTCTTCTCTTCCACAGAAAGTGAATCGAGTGCATTCATTCCCTGCTTGCTGATCATAGAAGCATATCGGCGTGGAATATTGGCAGCAACAACCGTCAGTTCATTCTCTTTGGCAAATTCGATGAGTGGTTTATAATCTGTTTTGTAATTCGACCAGGGACGAGATACTGTTAGAAAATCTGCTTCCGGAATTTCGTTATTCAAATATTTATCCAATACCGGTTGTACATCACGTTCAAACATTTCCAGCGAAATGATCAGGTTTTTATTATTGCGATAAAACATCTTCAGAAGCTCAATTTCCAGAGAATGTAAGATCTTATTCCCGTGGAATTCTCCGAAGAATATTACATCGAATTCACCCAGCCTTTCCACCATTTCCGTTAATTCGATCTCTTTCTTCATTTTGGAATCGATGATCTTGTATTCCTGACAGAAAACCGGCAAGATCGATAAGATCAATACAGCGATAGTAATAATTTTTTTCATATTATTCCTCATTTCCCACGAAAAGTCGGAACATTCATGGGTTCTTTTCTTCTTAAAACTTTGTGATAATAATCGTAAATTATCAGAATTTATTCTAAATGTTCTAAATCTGCTAAATCCTGGTATCTACCTGTTGCTGTTTTATTTTTCTTGAGGTTTTCCAAATCAATAAAGTTTACTCTCGTCCCGTCAATTTCCACTTTTATTTTTTCTGAATAACAGATATCAAACTCAACGCCTGTGATATCTGTAAGAATATCAATTCGATTTGGAAGATAACCTAACTGGATAACATAGCCAGGTTTTACAAAGTCCTCAATTTTCAAATCAAGTGAGTTAAATCCAAATTCTTTCATTGCTTCGATAAGTTTTTTTGCATTTTCCTTATCGGGATAAATCCAGATATCGAGATCTTTTGTGTAGTGTGGATGCCCGTGAAAAGCAACTGCATAACCACCAACAATAAGATAGCGGACGAAATTATCGTTTAATAATTTTATAAACTCTTTGAAATCTTTGTTTATTATCATATTTCCAACTATTATATTCTTCTCTAATAGATTCTAAAGCTGAAAGACGTTCCAGATAAGACTTTGTTTGCCAATAAGCAAAATCAGTATGTATGTTTTCAATTTTTTCTTTTTTTATTATTTTCCTATTAACTTTTAAAATCGTTTTCATTCTTTTCCTCAAGATACAATTGCTTTTTTAATTATAAAAATAGATCTGTCAATTTAATTTTTCGATTCCCTCTCCCTGAAATGCATCAAAGTAGGTTCGAAAGAATAACAATAAAGAAACCTTTGGAATGGAAGAAAGAAAAATCATTTCCCGCGAAAAGTAGGTGCATTCTTTGGTTCTTTTCCTCTTAAAATTTTGTGATAATAATCGTAAGTCATCGGATTCAATTCAGACAGATTTTCTGCTTCGGTAACTTTTCCCAGGAAGATCGTGTGACTGCCGGCATCAAGGCTTTTTATTACCTTACATTCAACATATCCCACTGTATCATCCAACACGATGGGAGCACCATTCTTACCGATTTTGTAATTACAATCAGCAAATTTATCGATGTCTCTTCCGCTTCTGAACCCAAATCTTCCTATTTCTATCATATTCCATTTATCGGAAATAATAGATACTATAAAGATATTGCTTTCTTTTATGAATTCGTGGGTCAGGTTTTGTTTGGCAATGCTAATGGCAATCGTTGCCGGCTTGGGTGTAATTTGAAAAACGGTATTAGCAAGCTGTGCATTAATCTTTTTTCCTTTTTTAGAACTTACGATGTATAAACCATAAGAGATATTGAATAAAGCATTTAGATTCATTATATAATTATACTCATCTGAAATTAATTTTCTTTAAGAATTTCATCATCATAAATTTTTTCAAATTTAAGTTTATGCTCTGCTTCTTCTGCTGCCAATCTTTCGAATAATTTTCCTGATTCGCTTCCAGAAAACTGTTTCGCCAGGTTCGTATAAAGTTTTTTTGCAGCTTCTTCTTTCTTCATTGCCAAAATGATAATATTCTGGAAAGTCATATTTTCCGAAGGTTCTACTTCTATAATATAATCGCTGATGTGTAAATCTTGAACCCTTTTTTCTTCAATCTTCTGAAAGCTTTTTGTTCTGATATTCTCCAGAATAACTATATGCCCTTTTTCCATGTCTTCAAATTCTTTGAGCATCTCTTTTTGTGCTTTAAAGCTCGCTTTTGATTGAAGATCCTGATAAAAAGCAACAGCTTCTTTTTCGCGTTCAATTGCAAAATTTATGATTACATTTATATTTTCGGTGAACATATTTCCTCCTTCTATCAAAAAATTGGATGCTGCCATTTTTAACAGCACCCTACAACTTCCTAATCTACGGGACTGAACATATCTTTGCCAACACCACA
>JAIORR010000167.1 GCA_021108055.1 Candidatus Cloacimonadota bacterium | reverse complement strand
AAATGATAGATGCTCTTGTTACTTCATCTTTGCATCAAAATTTTCCAAATCCATTCAATCCTTCCACAACGATTTCTTTCAATCTCACCGCAGAGCACTCTGAGGATGCAGATTTAATGATCTACAACATCAAAGGACAACAAATCAAACAATATTCAATTTCCAATAATCAATGCGCCACAGCGCACAAGTATTCAATTGTGTGGGATGGAACGGACGATAACGGTAAATCGGTAAGTTCAGGAGTATATTTCTATAAATTGAAAGCTGGAGATATTGATACTCAAACACGAAAGATGATCCTGATGAAATAATGACCTTCGGAATGGTTTTTGAACTTCTTGCTTTTCTTAACCTTCCGAATGGTTTTAAAGTCAGGGGACATTTGATTCTAATGTAAGTAATCTAAGATAATTTCAAAAGCTCCTATTCTTTTTAGGAGCTTTTGATATCTCTGTGATTTATTCACAACTTAAAGTTGTAAAAGTTATCTTGACAGAAAATATAGGCATTAAATTAAAATAACTATCAGTTGCAAAAAAGGAGGATGATTTATGGATCACACAATTAATAAATTAATCAGTATAGGATTAAATCTTTATGAAGCAAAAGCTTATAGTGTTCTCTTGAAAAGCGGGATCAGTAGTGCTTCTCAAATATCAAAAATCGGAAAGATCCCGCAAGGCAGAATTTACAATATTCTGGAAAGTCTTATTCAGAAAGGATTTTGTTCGATCGTGCAGGGATCTGTAAAAAAATTTAAAGCTGTTGACCCGAAAGTGGTTTTGGATAGTATAATACAAGAAAGAAGGAAAAATTTTGAAGAACAAGAAAAAAATATGCTGGATGTGGCAGAACAATTGAATAAAGAATTTGAATCTCAAGATGATATCTATTCTACTCTGGATTATATACATATTTATACAACAAGACCAAGTATGATAAATAAATTTAAAGAGATTGTGCATAACTGCAAAGAAACACACAGAACATTTAATAAACCCCCATTTGCTACAAGCAGTGATCCATCCGCACTCTCCCCTTCGGCTGTAGATGCTATTAAGAGAGGAGTTAGAATAAAATCAATCTATGAAATTCAAAAAAATAATTTGGATAGCTTCATAGCTTGGATCAAGCATTTTGATAAAGCAAAGGAAGAGATTCGCATTACTGAAAAGTTACCGTTAAAAATGGTAATTGCAGATAATAATGTCGTAATGTTTACTCTTCACAATAAAATGGATAAAAAAAACAATTTCACATCGGTTGTTATCGAGCATTCGGATCTTACCAATGCTCTAATTGAATTATTTGATATCTATTGGGAAAAATCTATGACCTTAGAAGAATTTCTGGAAAGAAAAGCATTGTATCAATAAATGTTTGGAATATGGTGTTACATAATTTATGAAAGATTATAAAAAAAGCAAAAGCCACAAATCTACACAGGCAAACAAAAAGAGTCATTTTTTAGTCTGTGAAAGTCAGTGGCGAAAAAAGGAGACCAAAAAATGAAAAAACTTTTAGCAATATTCTTTATGTGCCTGATTCTTTTCCCCATTAGTCTGGTTGCTCAGACTACATATTGGGAAGAAACTTTCACATCGCCACCCCCGGGCTGGTCACTCGATTCCAATTGGTACTTTTCAAATTGGAGTAGAGCATTGAGGTTAGACGGTTATACCGCACTTGTTAATTATGATGTTTCCGCTATTTCACCGATATTTTCTTTACCGGATAATCCTGTAGATCTCGTTATTACTCAATACATAGAAACTTGGGCAGGAGCGGTTGATGAGGTTGCAACGATCGGAATAATAGTTGACGGTACACCTCAGGAACTCTGGCAATATGAAATAATCGGAGGAGACTGGGGCGTCGAGGGAGGAGAAGATATTACTTTCTCTCTCTCGGATTTTGCCGGTGAGGATATTCAACTTCAGTTTCGCAGTTATGGCTCAAGCATCAATAACTTCAATAGCTGGACAATTTACAATGCATTAGTTACAGGTTCTTTGGATAATGATATGGCAGTTACGGAAATTGCAGGACCAACTCATCTTGATCAAAATCAACAGGGGAACTGGACTGTTACTGTAAAAAACCCGGGGCTTCTCGCCCAAGATGATTATACCGTAAAATTATTCAAACACGATGGTCTGGAAATAGGCTCTATTCAATCTACTATTTTACTTGAACCTAATGAAACAGCCGATTTTGATTTTAGCTGGACACCTTCTGAAATAGAAAGTACCGTACTTTACGGACAGGTCATTCTGGGAACAGATGAATTTACAGACAATAATACCAAAAATCATTATCTACGTGTAAATTCAGAAACCCAACAATTAAATGTTCTTATTTTGGATAATGATAATTATTCATATTATTTTCCTCCTGAAACAGGAAATTATATAGGATGTGAAGGGGGCATTGTAGAAACTCTGGAATTAAATGGAATCGAATCTACAGTTGTCACTGCTCTTCCGGCAAACCTTTCAAGTTATGATATCGTATTTGTGGAACTTGGTTTGTGGTGTTTGGGCTGAGGTAATGTTCCTCCCGGAACCGTGAGTTCCAGTGATCAGCAAAAATTAATAGATTATCTCGATGAAGGTGGTTCGGTATATATCGAAGGAGCAGATGTAGCATTCAGTCATCACACAGACCCGTTTTTCAGCTATTTCGGAACCGGTTTCATCGATACCGGTATGGCAGGAGAAATACTCTCTTTGACCTGTACAGATGAAACTTTTAGTTCAGGATTGATTTATAGTTATTGTGGCGGATCTGATGCGCATCATAAAATCGATGAATTAAGTGCAACTACAGGAACTGCTTTCCTGGAATCTGAAGACCAGAAAATTCGAGCTGTATTCAATTTGACCGAAACATACAGAACAATTTGCTCAGCTCCCATAATAGGTGCTTTCGGCAATGGCACGGGATTGAATATGAGAGCTTATTTAATGAGACAGTACGTAGATTTCCTCGTAGGAGAATCAACATCTATTAAAGAGAATAATGTAGTTCAGGTTACATCTAAGCTTGGACAAAACTATCCCAATCCATTCAAACCGTCAGGAGCCGGTCACAGTCCCACAACAACGATTTCTTTTAATCTCATCGCAGAGAACGCCGAGCTAGAAATCTATAATATGAAAGGGCAAAAAGTGAAACAACTCGTAAATGAACAACTGCCTGCAGGTCAGCATTCCGTTGTTTGGAATGGAATGGATGATAGTGGCAAATCGGTAAGTTCCGGAATTTATTTCTACAAAATGAAATCAGGCAATTATACTTCCACTAAGAAAATGATCCTCCTAAAATAATGGCGGACTTGTAAGCCTACGGCTTATAAACCTGATGAAATAAAACATTGCGAAAAACCCCTTCTCGAGATTTATACGCCAGCCAAAGGCTGGTAAACCTTGGGCGTAGGGATACGGTCTTAGCTGTGGAGTGTGTTGCCTTCCGCCTTCTCCGGCAACTGTCGGATTCGGCGTGACAGGTCGCAATGGTTAACCTGATCAGGTGGAATTCAAGCCCCGAAAATTCGGGGCTTTTTTAATATGATTATCTAAAAATATTACATCATATTCACAGAACATAATGTAATGACACACTAAATTCTTGACACATAAATAAACAAAAATTCCTTTAATTTCATTTATAAATAGTTGTTTAGAAGGATAATAATGTCGATTGCTCAAAATATTGAGGATCTAAAGAAAAGAATTGAAACCTCAGCCAAAATTGCAGGAAGAGACCCTTTGGATATCAAACTCCTGTCAATTACAAAGACACATTCCGTTGAAGCCATCGAGATCGCTTTGGATAACAACATCGAATTCATTGGAGAGAATAGAGTGCAGGAAGCAGAACAAAAACTGCCCTTTCTGAAAGGCAGATATAAAGAATTCCATTTCGTAGGTCACTTACAATCTAATAAAATAAAGCAATTAATGAAACTCGAACCTGCGCTTATCCATTCCATCGACACATTATCTACTGCTCAAAAATTGAATGATCATCTTTCTGGTATTTCCAAAAAACAAGCTGTTCTGGTGCAGGTAAATGCTTCCGGTGAAGAGAGTAAATTCGGGATAAAACCTGAAGAAACCCTCGATTTCATCAATGACCTCTCCGAACTTCCAAACCTGAAAGTTGAAGGTTTGATGACTATCGGTATGTTTACAACAAACGAAGAAAACATCCGCAATTGCTTTCGAACATTAAAAAAACTTTTTGAAAAAATAAAAGAAAATCCTAAGGTCGAAATGAAATACCTCTCGATGGGTATGACGAACGATTTTGAGATTGCTATCGAAGAAGGTGCAAATATCATCCGCATCGGCAGCGCTATCTTCGGTTCAAGAAATAAAAGATGAGGTAAAAAAATAAGCCACTAAGAAC
>JAIORR010000248.1 GCA_021108055.1 Candidatus Cloacimonadota bacterium | reverse complement strand
TATTCCTCGCTTGATTTGTATGATCTCTTTTGAGTTTATCATTCTTGTGATTTTAGATTTTGGTGACGAATATTGTTTTAATTCTTCAACTAATTGCAAATGACTTTTAAACATCTCTACCTCCAACAAGTATAAATTATAATACTTACTGGAGAAAGTCAATCTTTTATTTATTATTGGTTATGTGCATAATAAAAGTGAGCAGACTTTCCTTCCCAATATAATCGAATACCGGTGTGAAATCGGTCAGATGGTAGTCTTGAGGATGAAGTAAAACATAAACGTTTTATTATGACTATAAAAAATGGTGGAGCATAGCGGGATCGAACCGCTGACCTCATGACTGCCAGTCATGCGCTCTCCCAGCTGAGCTAATGCCCCACGAATTCCCGAAATTCAAAATCGCTTTTTTTCAGTCAAGATTTTCTTAGATAATAATTGCAAAAATTTTTGTTGCTTCCGATAAAAAACTTTACTTAGAAAAGTAATTTTAATAAATGGTGCTCACTAAAATTAACATTGGAGGATAAATGAGGAAATTGGGATTGATCCTGGGTCTGTTATTGACCTTAAGCGTACTGACAGCAGAAAATAGTTTGATCCTCGATATAAAGATCACAGGAAACGAAAACATCGAAAAGGAACTTGTTCAATCTATTATTTCTTTTGAAGTAGGAGATATCGTAACAGATGAAAACATTTCAAAATCCATTAAAAATCTTTACCAGCTTGGGGTTTTTGAAAATATACAGATCGAGAAAAATGAGCTTCCCCAGGGAATATCCGTTTCTATAATTGTAAAAGAATTTCCTATTGTAAACTCTATTGAATTTTCCGGAAATAAAAAAATCGGTGATACTAAACTTAAAGAAAGCATTAACTTGAAAGAAGGCAGTTACTGGTCTCCATTTTTAGAAAAAGAAGTTACAAAAACTATCTTAGACGAATATAAGAAAAAAGGCTATCATCTTGCTGTTATAGATTTCAGGGCTATCGAACAGGATCAAAATAAAACTGATGTTTTTATTGAGATCAATGAAGGCACAAAAGTAGCAATTAATAAGATCAGGATACATGGAAATAAAGAAATACAATCTAAAAAACTTCTGGGAAAAATGAAAACAAAAAAAGCCAGCCTGCTTCGCTCAGGTAAATTTGACAGCGAAAAATTTGAAGAAGACCTGGAAAAAATAGTTACATATTATAACAAAAAAGGGTTTATCGATGTCCGGATCATTTCCTGGGAAAAGAAACTCGTGGAAGATAAGTTCATTATAGATATCTATCTTTATGAAGGAAATCAATTCTATTTTGGGGAAGTTTTTGTTTCCGGAAACGAACGATTCACAGAGGAAATAATAACTTCTCAATTTAAGTTCAAAGACGATGAAGTTTTCAATATGGAAAAATTCAATAAGCAGTTAGGTTCTGTTTCTGCCATGTATTATGAAGAAGGTTATATTTATTCCAATTTTGATTATGATCTGGCAAAAACCGGTGAAAAGATCAATATTAAGTTAAGGATCGTAGAAAACACACGGGCAAGAGTTAGAAAGATCGCTATCATTGGCAATAGAAAAACCAAAGAAAAAATAATCCGAAGACAGCTTGTGATCTCTCCCGGAGATTATTTCCAGCAATCGAAAGTTATGAGAACTCAGCAGAATATTTATAACATGGGATTTTTCGAACCCGACATCTATCTGGATAATCCCACGATCATAAATCAGGATGGTGACATCGACCTTGCAATCCATGTTAATGACAGAGTTTCCGGAACGGCAAATGGCGGAATAGCCTTAAACAGTCAGGATGGGATCGTCGGTCAGTTGGCAGTAAGTCATAACAATTTATTTGGGAATTCATGGCAAAGTGGTTTCAAATGGGAATTTGGCGGGAAGGTTCAGAATTACAGTTTTAATTTTACAAACCCGTATTTCATGGATAGCAATATTCTCGTTGGTTTTGATATATATCACACAACAAAAGAATGGTCAACTTATGAAATAAAAACAAATGGCGGTACTATCAGGTTAGGAAAGCCTGTTAACTTCCTGAACTATGCAAAGATAGTAGGTGGTTATTCCATATATTCAAAGAAATACAGGATATTCAGTTCTGTTGATCTCGATGATGTCTCGGATAATCTGAATGAACTCGATCAAAAAGGATGGCAGAATACAAGTTCGCTCTCACTTACATTTTCCAGGGACAGTCGTGATAATGTTTTCTTTCCTTCAAGTGGTTCTCAATTCGCACTCTACAGTGAATTTGCCGGTGGTCCCCTGTTAGGTGATTTCAATTATTTCAAACAGATCGCCCAGATCAGCTGGTACACAAAAACCGTATGGAAGTTAGCCCTCAGAACCAAATGGCGATTCGGTTATGTTACAGGTTATAACGATTCCGAAGTTCCTCCTGACGAAAGATTTTATCTCGGTGGAACAGGACCGGATGGTATTCGAGGATATTCAGACCGTTCGATAGGACCAATAGAGGGTGGACATAGAGAAATCATTTTTTCTACAGAATTAGGGGTTCCTATAGCCAGTGATCAGATCATCGGACTATTATTCTTTGATGAAGGAAATTGTTTCGACAGTCTGGAAAATTTCAATTTCTGGAATATGAAAAAAGGGGCAGGATTGGGTGTACGCATACGAAGTCCGTTCGGTCTTATCGGGTTTGATTATGCTCACAACTTTGAAAGCAGAAGATGGGAACCTCACTTCCAGTTCGGAACTACATTTTAAAATAACGAGCGACAATAAATAAAGCCTGAAGGAATCAAATGTGAATAACCGTATTGTAATCTACGGATAAAATACAAAGTAATTCAGAACTTTGAAAGTGTTCAATTTATACCAGAATCCAAAGTGAGAAATATTAGTTAATTACAAATTCATTATTTTCCATACACTCATATTTGCCGGGAACATTTTACACGTATCCCCCGAAAAATTTTATACTTGATCAGGTTAATTTTTCTAAACGAAATAAGATAAGCAAGCTTTGAGCTACAAAGGTTTCACCGCTATGCGGTTGTATCCTCTAAAAAGACTGGCAGATAAGTGCATTTTCAGCTTCGTAGATGCGGTATATTTGTAGTCGAATGCGCTGTGCAAAGGCGAAGCTTTAGCGAAGACTGGTTAGCGTTCGGTGTGAGAATGTTCAGATTTCAAGCTGCATAGCAGCGACATTTTATTATTCTTTGTTCCAACTTGTAACTACAAAATATTTTAAAAAAAATTAACCCCTGAACCCAGGTTCTAAAATTTTTTCGGGGGATGCGTGTAATTTTCTTTATTCTTGACAATTATAATGGATATTTAAATTCTACCACCATAATGGTATAAAAAAGGAATGAGAGGTTTTGATGCAAAGCAAGTATGTTAATATTCTTCTTCAAATGGGGCTTTCCGTAAACGAAGCAAAGGTCTATCTTGCTTTATTGGAAAAAGGCATTTCTCAGGTCATAGAACTTGTTACTCCATCTGAAGTTCCACAGCAGAAGATTTACAGTGTAATGCAGAAGCTGTTAAATAAAGGGCTATGTTCTTTGATACCCGGGAAAGTAAAAAAATATAAACCGGAAAAACCGGAGACTGTAATAAGTGAATTTATAACCGATTATGAAAAGCAAATTACTTCTGCTAAAAATCTAATAATTGAATTAGAAAGCCAATATCAAAGGGGACTGAATAATACTAATATCGAACACATAGAAATCATTAAAAATAAAAGGCAAATAGCAGAAAAGATGATCTACCTGGAAAAAAAGGCGAGAGAAGAAGTTCTATCCTTTAATAAACCTCCTTATGCAATGACAAAAAGAAATGTAGAAGAAATTAAAGGATTAAAAAGGGGAGTTAAGTATAAATCGATCTATCAAACTGCAGATTTGAAGGAAGTTATAGGAAGATCAGTTGTGGAAATGTATATGAAAGGCGGAGAGGAAGTAAAAGTAGCTTCTGAACTTCCGATTAAAATGATGATCTTTGACAGCAAAATTGCTTTGTTTACTTTGGAAGAATCTGTAACTCAGTTAAATAATTTCAGCACAGTAGTTATCCGAAATTCCGATCTCGTGAAAGTTCTGATAGAAAATTTTAATACTTACTGGCAAAATGCAATGACTTATAAAGAATTTATTAATAAAGAAAAAATATCAATTCAGGAATTCATTGAAAAAGATAAAGTAACTCGAAATGAATAAGCTTTTTTCTCATTCCCACGCAGAAGCGTGGGAATGAGCTATAAAAAATGAAAAAAAGGTTGTTAGCATATAGATTTGAGAGTCTTGCTAACAACCCAATCTAACATTACAGGAGGAATAAATAGAAAATGTCTATGTTCACTATTAATATTCTTGTCCCTAATGCTGTTTTCTTTACCGCAAAATCCATCTATGGTGTCAAGAAAAAGAGCTAATGAAGAAATTGAAATGTTAATATCGAAACCAAGAAACCCGA
>JAIORR010000140.1 GCA_021108055.1 Candidatus Cloacimonadota bacterium | reverse complement strand
GCAAAATCATCCTGGTAAATACGATATTCCAGGTTCATATCGAAGATAAGGAATTTTGAATAAAAGCCCGGGAAGATGAATCCCATTTTATGATCCATTATTTTTGCGGCTTCTCCATAATGGCTTAAATAAAAGAGTTTCTTCGTAACAAGCGGAAATTCATAATCTAATCCTATAACTGTTACGGCATCTTCTCCAAGCTCGGAGAATGATGGGTTTCTCTGCTCGTTTATTGTGGGTGAATTATCAAACCATTCGATAAAATCTTCTTCGGAGTTACCAGAAAAAAGTTCGAAATATAATTCTCTATAGTAATCGATTTCATAATCTACTTCATTATGCCAGCCATCATCATACGGGAAATCATCAAAGTAATCGGGATAATTATCATCATCCGTATCCATCAAACCCTTTAATTGATTACGATCATGAGCAATTGTTCCACCCAACTCTAATTTACTTAAAAGCGTTATTTCTGCCGATTTCAAAGGCTGGAAAGTTAAACGCCCGGCAAGAATATCATTTTCTATAATGTTAGAGCTGAAAACTTCAGCAGACATATCTGCAAAAGGAAGATCTCCGCCGAGTTGCAAACCGATCTGCCTGTCATCGGGATAGCGCAGCATATTTGTGTAATCTTTCATAACCAGTCCGTGACCCAATGTATAGGAGGGGAATCCTCCGATCCTGCCAAAAAACGGGTCTCCTCGATGTCCATAACGTAGATAATATATCTTGTTCAGGTAATCTTCAAAGTCGTCCCAATCTTCTTCCCGTATTTTTCCATCATTATCTAAAAGAAGTTCGATATCCAAACCCAATCCAAATTTTCCAAAGCATAGTTCGGGAAGCAAACGAAGTTGGAAATAAGTGTTGTCGCCGATCATAACAGTTCCTACGCCACCGCCCATATTGAATGGCCCTGCACTTGCACCGGTTTTATCTTCCGGTTGTTCAAATTCGGGAGAAGTTCTTTCCGGTGTAATCGAACCTTCCTCTTCCAATTGTTCGGGTTCTTCTATTTCGATAGGTTCGATTTCTTCATTGATAAAATCGTTTGTTGACTGGCTGATCTCGTCCGGATCGATGGTTGTAACCGTTATCTGTCCTTGTCCTGTAGTTGAACCTTTCTGACCGGCTGTTACAACTGTAGATTCTCCATCGAGTTTGTTTTGGAAAAGGACTTCTCCTTCGAAAGTATATAAGTCCGTTATGCCATCTTCACTAACTTTCATCAGGAAATTCGTGCCTTTCACAGATACAACGGTCGTAGATGTTTCTACTTCAAATTTCCCTGTTTTTTTATCTATCTTTGCCCAGAGTTCTCCGATCTTAAGAAGGTTTTTTTTATTCATTTTATTCTTATCTTTCTCAGTATTAATATTTAAAACGCTGTTCGGGAAAAGTTTAACAATAGAGCTTTCATCGGCAAATTTAATTGCTGCAAATGATTCTTCCCTGGTTTCCAGTTCATCACCATTAAAAAGGTTGTCACCGATAACAGCAGAAGAGACCTGAGTATTCCGGGTCAGGTTTACCGTTCCTTTCACTTTTACTGTGTGAGCTACTGAATCGATGCAAAACAGAAATGAAGAAAAAATCAATAAAAATAAAACAAATAGGACTATTTTCTTTTTCATAAATTCCTCCAGAATTTTATTTTTGAATTTCTAAATATAGATTTCAATGTCAAGAATATTATCAATAATACATTAAAGTCAGGCCATCTTAAATTTTGTGGAATATTGTTTTTATAGACAATTTTATTTAAGAAATTTTCGTGTTCTCAGCTTTGTATAATTGAGGTTTTAATGCAGTATAAATTTTTATCGGAATGGGTAAAAGAGAATCAGAATAAAAATTTTGTATTTTGGGAGATCAAAAAGTTTGAGGACCAATACGCGATATTATTTAAAAAGCGGGGAAAATATCTCCAAATAAATCTGACTTCGGAAAACAGTTTCTGTTTTATCTCGGAAAAGGATGTTTTACCCTTTGAATCCGATGCGATGCTTAAAATCTTTAACAATTCTTTATCCAATACAAAGCTGGGGAGAATTGAAATTTCCGATATTGACAGGATCATCTACTTCCGGTTTTCCAAGATAGATATTTATAATCAGAAAATTTCTTTCACGCTGATACTCGAATTGATCCCCCGATTCCAGAATATTATTTTAACGAAAGAAGGTGAAATAATCGATTGTATCAGGAAGATAAGCTTTGCAGAGAACAGACATCGGCAGATATTACCGGGAATAAATTACGCACCTCCGATCGCTGGTTTTTCAATTAAAAAAAACAATGTCGTATTTCCGCTTTCGATTGTATCAAAGAAAGAGATACAAGAGTCGTCGAGCGAACTTTCCTATTTCAATACTGTTAATGAAATATTTGAAGAACTGTATTACAACTGGATATTCCGTGAGAAAAATGAGAACCGAAAACAGAAAAAGATAAATTCAATAAAGAGAAAAATCGAAAGTAAGCACAATAAAATTGCAAAGCTGGAAACCGAATTTTCTGATGCACAAAAAGAAGAAAAATTTAAAAAACAGGCAGAACTTTTAAAAGCGAATTTCGATAAAATTAAAAGTGGAATGGAAACTATAAAACTTCAAAATTATTATGAAGATGGTTTTCCTGAAATCGAGATAAAATTAGATAAAACCAAGCATCCAAAGCAAAATGTGGAATTCTATTTTAAAAAATATCGCAAAGCCAGAGATGGAAAGACCAAAATTGCCGAACAGATTGATAAAGCGAATAATGAAATTGAACTACTGGAAAAAGAGATATTTGAGATCGAAGAAATGGAGTTCATACTGGTAGATGAAAAACAGCAGAAGAAAAAAAAATCCAAAGCACAAAGCGGTTATAAGAAACTGGTTATAAATGAAAATTGGGAAATCTATATTGGCAGAACAAGTAAAGAAAACGATCTGCTAACAACCAGGTTTGCCAAACCTCATGACTGGTGGTTTCACACACGGATTTTTCGGGGAACGCATGTTATCCTCAGGAATTTAAACAAAAAAGAACTTCCCGATAATTTGAAATTAATCTGTAGCAAACTTGCAGCCTATTACAGCAAAGCAAAAAAATCTTCCAACGTGCCTGTGGATTACACTCAGATTCGTTATGTTCGCAAACCACGCGGCAGTGCACCGGGATTTGTAACTTATACAGATCAGAAGACGCTGTTTGTAGATCCGATAAGTATGAGAGATGCAGCAAAATTTATAAGTCGGTTATCATGAAAGAAATTGGGCTTAAACGTGGAATTGTTAAACTTTCTGATTATCAGGAAGGATGGATATCACTTTATAAATCAGAACATCGAAAGTTGAAATCTGCTTTAAATGATCTGGTTTCTGAGATACAACATATAGGCAGCACTTATGTGCCCGGTTTATGCGCAAAACCAATAATTGATATTATGATCGGTGTCAAAACTCTTGAAAACTATGTTGAACTTATCGATATTTTAAAGATAATTGGATATGAATTTCGTGAATGTGCAAGTGAACCCGACAGAAAATTCTTTTTAAAAAGAAATAATGATGTCAGTACACATCATCTGCATATTGTTGAGATAGATACCGAAGAGTGGACTAAACATATTATTTTCCGGAATTATTTGATCGATCATAAAGAAACAGCAGATAAGTATGGTTGCTTAAAATTGGAACTGGCGAGGAAATTTCCGGAAGATCGAAATAATTATATTGTTGCAAAATCAAAATTTATAAATATGATTATAGATGAAGCAAAAAAAGAGGGTTTATGAATAAAGCAATAGTACTCGTAAGCGGTGGAATGGACAGTCTGATAACTGCTGCCATTGCCAAAAAAGAGTGTGATGAAATTTACTATCTGCATTTAAATTACGGACAGAAGACCGAAGACAGGGAAATGCGATCGTTCCGTAAAATGTGTAAATTCTTTAACCCGAAAGATATATTCGTAGTTAATATAAGTTATCTCAAAGATATTGGTAATTCCAGCCTTATTGATGAGAATATGGAAATTAAGGATTTTGATGGTTCTGGTGAAGTTCCCACTTCTTATGTACCTTTCAGGAATGCACATCTTGTCACGATTGCTGTTAGTTGGGCAGAAGTTATCGGAGCAAATAGGATTTATATCGGCGCAGTGGAAGAGGATAGTTCCAGTTACCCGGATTGCCGTGAATGCTTTTATCAAGCAATGGAAAAAGCTGTCGATCTGGGAACGAAAAATGAAACAAAAATTAAGATCATCACTCCGATAATTCATAAGAAGAAATCTGAAATAATCAAGCTGGGAGTGGAGCTGGGTGCTCCTCTGGAATTGAGTTGGAGTTGTTATAAGAACAATGATATTGCCTGCGGGAAGTGTGATAGTTGTGTATTGCGTATAAATGCTTTTAAAAAAGCTGGAATGAAAGACCCGATTCCGTATGCGATCGAGATCGATTGGGGAAAATAGCACACGGATGACAC
>JAIORR010000032.1 GCA_021108055.1 Candidatus Cloacimonadota bacterium | reverse complement strand
TAATGCTGCATCCTGTTGGGGTTTTCTCCGTAACGACCATCTTTGGGTCTGCGGCAGGGTTGAGCGTAAGCAATTGCTGTGGGATTCTTGCCCAGAGCACCAAAAAAAGTGGCAGGATGAAAAGTCCCTGCTCCCATTTCCATATCATACGGCTGAAGAATGTTGCATCCGTTTTCTGCCCAGTAATGCTGCAATTTTAAAATAATGTCCTGAAAGTTCATTTTTTACCTTTCTAATATATTTTCAAATATTTATCTAATTCCCATTTAGTTACCTGGATGCTGTATTCATCCCATTCTTTGATCTTTGCTTCCAGATACTTTTCAAAAGTATGTTTTCCCAGAGCATTTTTCATTGTTTTATCTTTTCTTAACATTCGTAATGCCTCCCACAAAGTTGGAGGGATCGTATCGATCTCCATTTCCTTCAACTTCTCATAATTGAAAAGATAAAGGTCTTCTTCCAAAGGCTTTGGTGCGGATAGATCGTTCCTGATACCTTCCAGACCTGCTTTCAGCATTACAGCAAATGCCAGGTAGATATTGCAGCTTGGATCGGCACTTCTTATTTCCACTCTTGTAGAATCGGGATTTCCCTTGAACGAACTGGGAACCCTGATCAGTGCAGACCGGTTCGTTCTTCCCCAACAAATATAGACAGGAGCTTCATAACCGGGAACCAGTCTTTTATAGGAATTCACTGTGGGAGAAAGAACCGCACTCATCCCTTTGATATGAGCTAATTGTCCGGCAATATAATTGTATGCGATCTTCGATAATTTATACTCGTCATTTTCATTATGGAAAGCATTCTTCCCTGTTTTTATATCGAATAAACTCTGGTGAACGTGCATTCCGGAACCATTCACATCTGCAATGGGTTTGGGCATAAATGTGGCGTGAAGTCCGTGTTTCTGGGCAATCGCTTTTACAACGAAACGAAGTGTGATCGCACTATCTGCCGTTTTCAGTGCATCGCTGTATTTAAAGGATATCTCGTGCTGACCGATCGCTACTTCGTGATGAGTGGTTTCGATCTCGATGCCGAATTTTTCTAAAGCCACACTCATTTCACGACGAATATCATAAGCCTCATCAGTAGTCAGATCAAAATAGCCGGCAGTATCGTGTGGAAGCGGGGAAAGTCCGTTCTCTGTTTTGAAAAGAAAGAATTCCATCTCCGGTCCGGTATTAAAAGTAAACCCCATTTTATTTGCTTCTGCAATCGCTTTTTTCAATATAAATCTTGGGTCTCCCTCAAAAGGTTTACCGTTCGGTGTATGAACATCACAGATGAACCTGGCAGTATTTCCGTGTTCGGAATGCAGCCAGGGAATAACTGCATAAGTATCCAGATCGGGTTTGAGATACATATCGCTTTCACATATACGGGAAAAACCCAATATAGAAGAGCCATCGAACCAGACGCCATTCTTTAATGCATTGGAAAGCTGTTTCACCGGAATCGTTAAACTTTTAACAATTCCATATAGATCGGTAAATTGTAACTGAATAAATTTAACTTTATCGTTTTTTATTATTTCAATAATGTTCAAGGTATCCATTTCCCTGTCCTTCCTTTCAATAAGCTTTTATTGTCTTTAGTTTATTATTAGATATTGAGTCAAGTGGAATTTTCTTCTATGAAAGTGAACAAGAAATCTAAATTTTGGGAAAAAACTTGTCAGAATTCAAACTGTTAAAATCTTCGATGAATATTCAAAATCAGTTGGAAAAGGAGACGGTATTATGAATTATACAAATGAAAAAATAGTTAAAGGCAAACGGACATATTTCCCGGAAGACCTCGATATCACCAAATGGGAAAATGTGGAAGCAGAGCTTAAAAAACTGGAAGCTGAAAAAATAAATTCTGCAGAAGAACTAATTTTATTTATGAAAAAGATCGGTGAGCTTTCCGATATTATTGCAGAAGAAGTAGCGTGGCGATACATTACTATGACCCGTTTTGCAGATAAACCGGAAAACGAGAAAAAATTCAATGAATTCCATTCCGGCATTATCGCAAAAGCACAACCTTATGATTTCAAACTAAACAAAAAATTCTACAATAGCCCGTTCAAAAAAAACTTGGATAAGAAAAAATATGGTCTTTTAAATAAAATAATTTCCAATGAAATCGAGCTTTACAGAAAAGAAAACATACCTCTTAAGACTAAAGAAAGAGAACTGGCAAATAAATACGGAGCTATCTTTTCCAAACTAACCGTGAAATTCAAAGGAGAAGAAAAGACTCTTCCTCAACTAACAGTTTATGCAAAAGATCCCGATAGAAGCATCCGTGAAGAAGCCTGGAAATTGAAAGTGAACAAAATGAAGGAACATCGTGATGAATTTAATAAGCTCTTTGATGAAATGAAAGAACTGAGGATCAAGCAGGCAAAAAATACCGGCTTTGATAATTATCGTGATTATATGCATCAGGTAAAAGGTCGCTTTTCCTACACACCGGAAGACCTGATGAAATTTCATAATGCTGTAGAAAAAAAAGTAATACCATTCCTGAAAGAACTTAACGAAAAACGCAGAAAAATATTGAAAATAGATTCTGTCTGCCCCTGGGATACTTCCGTTGATCTCGATGGAAAAGTGCTGAAACCGTTCAAAACTATCGATGACTTCATTGATAAAGCAATCGACATTCTTTATACAATAAAACCCGAATTTGGTAAAAGATTGAATATGATGAAAAACACTGATTTTCTGGACCTGGAGAACAGGAAAGGAAAAGCTCCCGGAGGTTATAATTATCCCCTGCAGGAAACCGGTGCTCCGTTTATTTTCATGAATGCAGTAGGACTGCATAGAAATGTGGTCACGCTTCTGCATGAATCCGGTCATGCAATGCACACCTTTGCCATGAAAGACATCAAAATCGATGCATACAAAGGCACTCCCAGCGAAGTGGCAGAGCTTGCTTCGATGAGTATGGAATTCATCTCTATGGATTATTGGAATAAATATTACAGTGATAAAAACGATTTCAACAAAGCAAAACGCGATCAATTGAAAGAAGCGTTGAGCTTTCTGCCCTGGTGCATGATAGTAGATGCTTTTCAACATTGGATATACTTGAACCCTGAACATACAATAGAAGAAAGAGAAGATTATTTTGTTTCCCTGATGGATAGATTTGGGACAGGCGTTGACTGGAGCGGATTGGAAGACCTGAAAAAGATCATCTGGATTTTCCAACTTCATATCTTTGAAGTTCCGTTTTATTATATTGAATATGGAATGTCTCAACTCGGAGCACTTGCGGTTTACAGGAATTACAAGAAATTCGGAAAGGAAAAAGCACTTGAAAAATATGAGAATTTCCTTAAACTTGGTTATACCATTCCCGTTAATGAACTCTATAAAACAGCCGGAGTAAATTTCGATTTCTCGGAAGAATACGTGAGTGAACTCGTAGATTTTGTAAGAGAAGAACTGGAAAGGATTAAGTAATTTTTTCTTATCCTATGAAAAAAATATTTGTAGAAGAATTCCTGAAACAAGCAGAAAATCACACAGTTATCGATGTCCGCACTCCGTCTGAATTCCAAAAAGGACATATCCCCGGAGCCTTCAATATTCCCCTGTTTTCTAATGAAGAACGAGCGGATGTTGGCACAAAATACAAACAGGAAAGCAGGGACACGGCTCTTATTCTGGCTTTGGAATTCGTTGCACCCAAAGCTGCAGCTTTTCTTGATGAACTAAAAAAAATATCTCCTTCAAAAAAAATCCTGCTTTACTGCTGGCGGGGAGGAATGCGCAGCGCCGGAATGGCAAAACTCTTTGAAGCGGACGGTTGGAAAACCGCTACACTCTGTAAAGGTTACAAAGCATATCGAAATTATATTCGTCAGGATTTTGAAAATAAAGCAGATTTGATGATCATCGGCGGTATGACCGGCAGCGGAAAAACCGAGATACTTTATAGCAGATACTCGACCTGGAAAAAATCGCACATCATAAAGGTTCTGCTTTCGGTTCTCTGGGGCAGGAAAAACAGCCAACCAACGAACAATTTGAGAATGATCTCTTCGAATCATGGAAGAAACTGAACCTGAGCAAACGCATCTGGCTGGAAGATGAAAGCCAACTCATCGGAAAAGACCGTATCCCAGATCCGCTTTTCAAACAAATGCGCACTACAAACGTGATCAAGCTGGAGCTGGATAAGAAAAAACGAGTTGAACGTTTGATGAAAGAATACACCGGATTCGATATAAAACCTTTGATAAACTCGATCACAAATATTTCCCGCCGGTTGGGTGGACTGGATACCAGCAAAGCTATCGAAGCTATAGAGAAAGGTGACTTCCGAACCGCCATCGATATTGTCCTGTCTTATTATGACAAGACCTATACTTATGGACTTTCCAAGAGAAAAGAACAAACTGTTCTCTCTTTGAAACTCGATGAAGATAACCCCAAAAGAAGTGCCAAGAAGTTGATTGATTTTGTGAAAGA
>JAIORR010000297.1 GCA_021108055.1 Candidatus Cloacimonadota bacterium | reverse complement strand
GAAGTGAATCTTGCATCGTTTGAACAAGAAGTGAATCTTGAGTTAAGAGAGAATCCAGTATTGAATTCATATTGCTCATTTGCAAGTTCAACGAATCGAGTTTTGCGATCAGATCTTTCTTTTGTCCTACTATCTTATCATAAACAATAATTGCAGAGTCCGGCATGTTCAAGCTCTCGATATAATACTCAGCTAATTTCAACTGTTGAAGAACAAGTGTTTCTGTTGTGATAGTGGCATCAGGATTATAATACTGAATGATCTGGCTGGCAATAGCACTTTTCTTAACCGATCTTGTAACAAAATCAGAATTGCTGTTTTCTTTTTTTACATTATTGTAGTATTCTATAGCCTTGGTATAATCTTTAAGTTGATTGAAATATAATTCTGCAAGATAAAAAGAAGCTTCGGCAGAGAGCATGGTTCTTTTGTTATCATTGATCACGGTTTCAAATATGGGAATCGCTTTATCAGTTTCTTCCAGACCGGTAAGAATGCGTGCTTTCAAAAGCTGTATCTTAGATATATTACTTTCCCTGTATTCATCTTTCAGTAGTTTATTTATAAATTTTTTCGATTGTTTATAATCTTTTTGAAGTAAGTAATTATATGCAATGAAATATCTTGAATCAAGTTTAACTTTCTTTGAAACCCTGGATTTCAGAAGAGAAGTGAATACTTCGTTAGATTCTTTATAGTTGCCGGATTCATTCTTGGTTTTTCCCAGTAAAAAGAATATCCTTTCATATTCATCGTATTCCGGATAGTTTTCAATTATCTTTGCCAGATAGTATTCAGCTTCAATATAATCCTGGTTCTTTAACTGGAAATTAGCCATGACTTCAAGGGCTTTGGGATGATGATCTTCACATTCCTTTTCGAGAAGAAATTCTTGCAGCAGATCATAAGCTTCCTGTTTTTTCCCGAATTCATATTTTGCTCGTGCGATATAGATCTTAGCATCAGCAGCAAATTCGCTCTCCGGATAAAATTTTATCAGATCTTCAAATTTTTCGATAGCCTGAGTATAATTTCTCCCAATATAAAAAAGCGAACGAGCCATAAGGAACAATGCATCATCAGCATATTTGCTGTCTTTATAATCGCTGAGTACGACTCCGCACTTTTTTATTGCTTTATTATAATTGTTTATTGCATTGGAAGTGGGTTTTCCGTTTTCTTTCAGTCCTATTTCCTGAGCTTCTGCAAAATATTTCTTGGCATTGAAAAAAGTATTATAATAGACACATCCGGAGAAAATGAGAGTACCCAGAATTATAAAAAAAATATTTTTCTTCAACAAAATTTTTCCTATATGAAATCGATATGTTTTTGTACAAGTATGGAAAGAATCTCAGAATCTATTAGAATCTTCATTTCTTCTATATCATCGGATAATATTCTGTCTTTATCCAGAAAATCTACTTTTTTTCTGATTTCTTTTTTAATTTCTTCAATAACTTTTGAACTTTTGCAATTTCTTGTATCAAGAGCCTGAGCAGCGATCGTCATTTCTATTCCCAGAACATTAGCTGTATTCTCTATGATATTCCTCGCTTTCACGGCTGCTATTGTACCCATACTTACGTGGTCTTCCTGGTTTGCAGATGTCGGAATGGAATCGATCGAAGCCGGATGAGCCAGCACTTTATTTTCGGAGATCAGCGAAGTGGCAGTAACCTGTGCGATCATAAACCCGGAATCCAGACCGGGACGCGGTGCCAGAAAAGGATTCAGCTCTCTATTCAAGGCAGGATTCAAAAGATGTTCCGCTCTTCGGTCTGCAATATTTCCAAGTTCGGAGACAGCGATACCAAGCATATCACAGGCAAAAGCTATGGGCTCTCCATGAAAGTTCCCGCCGGATATCACTCTATCTTCTTCCGGAAAGATCAACGGATTATCGGTAGCGGAATTTATTTCCACCTCGATAGTTTTCCTTACGAATTGTAAGACATCGCGAACAGCACCATTTACCTGCGGACTGCATCGCAAACTGTATGCATCCTGAACATTACTGCAATATTTGTGAGATTTGGCTAATTCGCTATTCTCAAGAAGATTATAAATGTTTCTCGCAGAAGATGTCTGCCCTGCATGAGGTCGAACTTTATGGACCAGATCATCAAATGCGGAATGCGTTCCGAGAAGAGCATCAATACTCATTGCGGCACAGATGTCGGCAATCCTGCAAAGATTCTCTGCACGAAGAAGAGCAAGAGCTCCAATACCCGTCATTACCTGCGTGCCGTTATTAAGAGCGAGTCCTTCTTTTGCCTTCAATTTAACCGGTTTTATTCCGGCTTTTTTCATAGCTTCTGCACCTGAAAGTATTTCTCCCTTATATTCGGCTTTCCCTTTTCCCAGAATAACAAGAGCTAAATGAGATAACGGTGCAAGATCACCGCTTGCGCCCACAGAACCTTTTTCGGGAATTTGCGGATGAATACCTGCATTCAACATTTCAATGAGAGTTTGTAATGTGCTTAACCTGATGCCGGAATGTCCCTTTGCCAGAACATTTATTCGAAGCAGCATAATAGCGCGGGTTTCCGGTATGCAAAGGATAGGCCCTACACCTGCCGAATGGCTTAATATCAAGTTTTCCTGCAATTCTTCCAGTTGATCTAATGGTATCTTGATCGTACTGAATTTCCCAAACCCTGTAGTAATGCCGTAAACGATTCTTCCTTCCGAAACTATCTTTTCAACGTAATCTCGGCATTTGCTCACTCCTGCTTTCGATTCCGGATGCAGTTCAACTTTTTTATTTTTATACGCAACTTCTCTTACATCTTCGAGAGTAAGATCGTTACCTGTTAGTAATAAAGACATTATCATCCTTAATCAAATTTATTCCTGTCCTACATTTATCTAATAGATAGCCAGCTTCCCTATGGAATCTTCCACAGCATGAAGGATATCTCTGTTCTTCACGGTTTCCATCATATTATTATGATCGTCGAAGAGTGGTCTGTCCACATCGAGATGATCAACCACTTTTCTTACTGCAGTATGAGCTGCCTGTGTACCTTTTCCGGGTTTGAAATCCCTGAAATCAAGTGCTTGTGCTGCCGCAATAAATTCTATTCCCAGAATACCATAAGCATTATCGAGTATCTGACGTGTTTTGAGGGAAGTATTCATTCCCATACTTACAAAATCTTCCTGATCGGCAGCCGCCGGAATTGACTGACATGAAGCAGGAGTTGAAAGTATTCTCTGCTCTACTATCATCATATCTGCTGTATATTGACTGAGCATATGCCCTGAGAACATTCCTGCCCCTTTTGTTAAAAAGGCAGGCAAGCCAACACTGAGTGCAGGATTCAGGAGCCTGTTAAGGCGTCTTTCGGAAATAACGCAAACCATCGTGATGCAGGCACCCAGCATATCCAGCGGAACACTTACGGGAGAACCCTGGAAATTAGCTCCCGTAAGAACGATCCCATCATCGGGAAGAAATACAGGATTATCACCAACACCGTTAAGTTCGATCTCGATCTGGCTTCTTGTCCAACGCAGTTGATCTCGAGCAGCACCCAGTACCTGTGGTGTGGAACGCATACTGTATGCATCCTGCACTTTAACTTTCATACCTTTCAGAAGGTCAGAATCGGCTATCATTTTCTTGATATTTGCTGCACAGGTAATTGCACCCTTAAATCCTCTGAGCTTATGAAGTCTTTCATCATAAGGTTTCAGATTTGCCATCAGGGCTTCCAATGTCATTGAGGCAGCTATCTCTGCCTGTTTGAAAAATCTCTCGGTTTCATAGATTATCAGAGCTGCAATGCCGGTAAGCAGATTACTTCCATTAATTGCTGCCAAGCCGTCTCTGGCTTTTAGTCCGGGGATTTCGATGCCTGCTTTTTCCAGAGCAACTTTTCCCGGAAGACGCTCACCTTTGTAAAAAGCCTCACCTTCTCCCATTAAAAGCAGAGCAATCTGACTCATCGGAGAAAGGTCTCCGCACGCCCCCACGCTTCCTTTTTCACAAACAACAGGTGTTACGCCTTTGTTCAACATTTCGATGTAAGTTTGCGTAATAATTGGTCTGCATCCGGAATTGCCGTTGGCATGTACATTGATCCTGGAGACCATGGCGGCACGAACATGCTCGATCGGACATGGTTTTCCAATACCCGCCGAGTGATTATAAATGAGGTATTTTTGGAATTGTTTGATCTGCTCGTCATTTAGAACGACTTCAGAAAACTCACCGATTCCCGTATTTACTCCATACATTATTTCGCCTTCGACGATCTTTTTCTCGATGAAAGCTCTACATTTTTTAATTCTCTCCAATGCGTCTGGATGAAGTTCTACTTTTTCATTTCTAAGAGCAACATTATAAACATCTTCAATTTTCAGATTTTTTCCTGTAATAATAACAGCCATCTCAGATCCTCCTGTATTTTTTATTTATTAACTATTCTTTTATAATATTTCTGTCGTACCGCACCTGCCGGTAAAGTTATATCAATACGGCACCGATAAATCCCCGTGGCAGGCATCGA
>JAIORR010000091.1 GCA_021108055.1 Candidatus Cloacimonadota bacterium | reverse complement strand
CAAACCAGAGGTTTATGTTACTTTATCTTCAAACTCTTAAAATATTCTTCCTGCCTTATCCCGGAATAACTGAACAGTGCAAATCCGGCAAATTTCATTTTCCGGGTCAGTTTGATCTTTTCATTTATCTCTTTTGCAGGGTAGTTATTTTTATTGTTCCAGGTTCTCAATCCTACAACTATCTTATTATTCATTTCAAAATTTGAAATGTAGGTTAATTGCTTTTTTAATTTTTTCGTAGAAGTGGTATATGCCATCAGGTAAACAGCATCGATATAATCATTCTCGATCCACTCCAGCCAGTTTTGCGAATATCTGTCTATTGCTTCATCTATTTCCGTAATAACAGCAGCTGTTACCTTTATTTCAGGAGAAATAGTTTTTACATTTGTATAAACAGTTTTCACGAATTTGCTGATCTGGTCTTGTTTCCAGGCTTGCCAGCTTTTTGCATCCTGATATTTCACTTCTTTTTTATATGTTTCTATTGCAAGTTTATTGTATCCGAATTGTGTTTCAGTATAGCGGATATAATCGAGGTGAACGCCATCTACATCGTAATTTGCAACAATATCCAGAAGTACGCTCAGAGTATAATTACGCACTTCGGGAATACCGGGGTCCAGGAATGCTCCTTCAAATGTTTCCGGGTTCATCGACTGTTGAGAAAAATCTGTTGTAACCCACTCGGGATGAGTGAAATAAACATGAGTAGAATCAAGATTATCCAGTTTATGACCGGTGATAACGAAGGTTGTAAACCAAGCTAGAACTTTCATATCCGATGAGTGTGCTTTCTTCACAAGATATGCCAGTGGATCAAAAATGGAATCTTTTATAGCAAAATATTTTTTTTCCGGATTCGGATAAAAGTCGTTGTATTTATTTGGAAAATAACCTGCATCTCCGCGGTAACGCACCTGTGCAAGAATCTGGTTTATTTTGTTCTCTTTGAACTCTTCTATGATCCGATCAACATCTTCGGAGGATGTCAACTCCCACAAAGGAACCCAGACAGCACGGATATTTGCAGATAAAACTGAAATGTTAAAAATAATTAGAAAAACATAAATTGTCTTCTGTATCAGTTTTCTCGTCATTTTTTCTCTTTTTCTCTCTTTTCGATCTTTAGAATTTTTGTGGTGCATTTTCCGTCGGAAAGGACCAGTTCAAGCTTTTCGTTTTCAATTAACTTTGAGATGGAATTTATTATCTTCCTGTCCTTGCGGATAAGACTGTATCCGCGTTTCAAAGCTTCATAAGGCGAAAGCTCCTTCAGTTCGTTGGCTACTATTGCCAGTTTGTTCCGGCGATCTTTTATCAGATTGCTTAGAATATATGTCAATTTTAAAGATGCTTCGTTCAAATGTTGTTTCAGGTTTTGTAGAATATTCTGCGGATGATAGGAATTAATGGAATTTTCCAGTTCCCTGATCTCCAGCTTTTTGGAAAAAAAGAACTGCTGCGTTTGCAGTTTCATACTATTTGCCAGCGAATCGATATTATTAAGGAGTTCGATCCTGTCCGGCACAGCTAATTCGGCTGCGGCAGATGGTGTGGGTGCACGCAGGTCCGCAACAAAATCGGAAATGGTAAAATCGATCTGATGCCCGACTGCAGAGATAACCGGAATTTCCGAAGCAAAGATCGTTCTTGCAAGTTCTTCGTCATTGAAGCAGAAGAGGTCTTCCTGAGAACCTCCACCGCGACCGATAATGAGCACATCCACAGGGTGATATTTGTTAAAGTAATTTATTCCTTCGATAATTTCCTGTGGAGCTTTCTCACCCTGAACGGTTGCGGGATAAAGATAGATGTTAACAGGATACCGCCTGGAAATAACATTTTGAATGTCTTGAACCGCAGCTCCCGTTGCCGATGTAACCACGCCGATAGATTCGGGAAATTTAGGGATTGGTTTTTTATGCTCTTCATCAAAGAGACCTTCTTCCGAAAGTTTTGCTTTCAATTCTTCAAATTTTAACTGCAATTCGCCAACTCCGGAAGGAAGCATCCTGCTTACGTTCAATTGATAACTGCCGCCTTTCTCAAAAACAGATATCTTTCCTGCACAAATAACTTTATCACCGGTCTTTGGAAGAAAAGTTAGATAAAGGTTATAATTTTTGAAGAAAACACAACGCAGTGTACATTTTTCGTCCTTCAAAGAAAAATAGATATGACCCGAACCGTGTCTTGTAAAATTGGCGATTTCACCTTCTACGAACAAATTTGGTATGTTCGATTCGATTACATTTTTTATGTGTCTGTTTACTTCCGAAACTGTAAAGATGTTTTCTTTTGCCGGCATGATCTATAACTTCCCGACCGGCGCCAGGTAAACGGAATATTCATCTTTTCCATCTACTTGAATAATATCGTCCACTTTTTCCTGGTTGTATGCGGCAATAGCACAGGTTCCGGCGTCTATTGCTTCACAGGCAAGATAAAGGTTCTGGCAGATATGTCCTGCATCCAACAGCATTGCTTTGTGTGATGCAATGTTATAACGCCATTCTCCACGATAGGGAAGGCAGCTCCAGATAAAAACTGCGGAACATTTTCCTGCGAATTCCTGACCCATAGTGGCTTCGGTGATCTTTTCTTTCTGATCTTTTAAAGTACGAAGGAAAATAAGTTTGTGCTCGATTGCAAGATAGCGGTAAATACCGGCATCCAGGTTTTCCACATTGTGAATTAAAATATAAGTTTCGAAGGGATGGCGTGCACCGGCAGAGGGAACAGTTCGAAGTGTTGCGTAAGCTTTATCGAAACGCTTGATAACTTTCTTCACACCCTGCGAAGCCCAAAGCAGAAAAGATAGTTCTTCAAGCGTTAATGGCTGATCTGTGAAATTTCTTCTGCTTTTTCTATTCTTGATATTTTCTACCAGGTTGTCTTTCTTTAATTTTATTTTTTCTATGGAAATCAGTTCGATGAGCTTTTTCCCTTTTTCAGGTGTTTTTTCCAGAGGCGGTTGGGGAAGTTTTTTCATCTGATCGCTCTCGATTCCTTCCAGTTCTTTGAAATGTGCCTTCATAAAATTTCTGTTTTGGTTTATTTGATTCACCTATTCCTCCAATCTTTTTTTACATCAGAACCCTTTATTCACAGCAGAAACAAATTGATCTTCACGTATTTTGTCAAGTAAACGCTGATTTTAAAATGAATACTTGACTATAATTTATCTCATCTGAAAAAATACATTTTGAAAATACAGGAGGAATCCGTCGTGAAAAAAATTATTATTTTAGCAGCTATTATTGGCAGTGTCGGATTTTTGTCTGCACAAGGTTTCGAGCTTTCCTTCTGGAATAATATTCGGAACAGTTCCTATACGATAGAAGGCGATCTTCATATCCGGTGCGAAACGCTCGAATTACCCGATTTGCAAACAGATATATTTTATACAACACAGGCAGGATGGGAATCGGAAGAGATGCAGCAGGTTGCCGGTTTCACTTTTGGAGCGATCATTCCGGCATTACAAAATGAAACACAATACTGCAGATTCAAAACAGAAACAGATACTCTGGTTGGCATGATGCCGGCATTTATTCCCGATGATAATTTTCCTCCCGCAGTAGAAGAACTCAGCTACATTGCTTCAGATCCCGCTGGTGATGTTCTCGATCCAGAATGTCCCAATCTGGATATTACAGGAAGCTACTTCGGTTATTCCGACGGCAGGTTTTATGGTGCACTTACAAGTGATTCAGGAGATTTTCCTTTAGATTGCGGAGGTATGTTTCCCGTCTCATTCTATTTTTATGTCACCTGCATTGTAAATCCGGAAAATGTGCTCGTCGATTCGGTTGTTTATGCCATGATCTATGCTGATGTTCCTGTTTTATTAAGTCCGGGTTTGTATAAGATAACCGGAACAGAATTCAGTTTGGAAACATTTGAATTGATCGGCAGCATCGAAGCCCAGGTGATCGATACGACCCTGGTGATGGCTTGCGACATTGAAACGCTTGTTAATGATGAATTGTTCGGTGATTGGCCAAATGTTACCAATTCACTCGGTGTGGGAATGATAACCGCCAAATATACTTTGCCAACGGAATTTTTATTAATGGACTCTTCAAAAGCATCTTTGCAGAATATCGATCAGTATGCTATTGAACCTTTCACAAATGTTCTGCCGGAAATTTCTAATACAGGCTGCTCGGTCGGAGCCGGTTTCACTGCCTTCAATTGTACATATTATGATCAGAACGGTCATTTTCCCATAATAGCAGAAATTGAAATAGAAAGCACAATATATCCGATACTTCCAACCTCTTTCGATTATTCCGAACCCGTCGAGTTCTTTACAGAAATTCCTGAAACCAATTGGGAATTTGCTACTTTCCGTTTCAGTGATAACGGTTATGAATTAGTGGAAGAAACGATCGAAAATAATACCGGAATGAATGATCTTCAATGTTCGAAATTCGACCTTCAATTATCAAATTATCCTAATCCTTTTAATCCATCCACCACGATCTCTTTTAATCTCACCGCAGAGCACGCTGAGGACGCTG
>JAIORR010000264.1 GCA_021108055.1 Candidatus Cloacimonadota bacterium | reverse complement strand
AGTGAATTCATAGCATTTATTTGGATGTTGAGTCAGGTCACGAAGCAAGGTGGCTGAAGTTAGAACCAACCCCGAAAAATGCATCCCGTTCAGTTTTTCGGCAATATCGTTAAGCCCGTTTTTTTTCTGAATTTTCCGCAGGTTGCTTAAAATCCGCTCTTTAGAAATATCAATTTTGTTGCCAACTCCATTTTCATTAAAAAGTTGACCGTTTTCAGAGATTGAAAAGCCAAAATCCCCCTGGTTTAAAGGCTGGCCTTCAAAAAGATCTATTATGGATTTTACAGCATCGAGATGGTACTGCTGGTTGGGATCAAAATGGAGTTTCACTCATTATCTCCGGGCCTGGGGATTATTACAATAAACTGTTCTCCGTCAGCATCATTTGTAAATTCGATATTCGGCTGTTCGTCTAACGATCGTCTTATACCGGATCCAAGACCACTGAAAGGCATTGTTCGCTGACTGAAGGCAACTAATTGATTGTTTCTAATTACAGGATTTCCATATTTTATGTCCTCAACGGTCAGGCTGTTTGGTAATTTCCCAGGACTAATTATTTCTATTCTGTTATCAAATATCATTAGCCTGATAGGTGCATTTTTCAAATAATCCCTGTGAACAAGCGCGTTTATTAACAGTTCTTCAAGAGCAATTTTTGAAATTTCAAGAATTCCAGGGCGGTTAAAGTCTTGTCCCTGTTGTGAATGTTTCAGATTGCTTGAAAAAAAGTCCATTCCCTTTTTAAATAAATTAGGAACCGTACCGATCAGGTCATCTGGTTTGCTTCTATAATCTTTTCCTGAAATTTTATTCCCAAAAAAAGAGACTGTTTTTATACAGAAGGCAGGTTTAAAGCTTTGCGGCGCTTTGCCAAAAAATAATAATCCAGCCAATGTCAGCTTATCATTTCTTAATACCTTTTTTGCTTTTAAAGCCTGTTCAAAACTCAACCCCTTCTCTCTTATTGATCTAGCAAACTCTTTTTGAAAAAAATCCCTGAACTTATCTTCATCTATATCACTTATTGAGGTGTCAAAAACTTCCATTTCATCAGCTACTAAATGACTCCCCCCCTGATAAAGACGAATCATTTCCGCATTGTCGGTAACCCTTCTTTTATCCGGGCCTTGTTTAACGAATACATAACCATTTTTGTCTTTATACGGTTTATTAATTCCCTCATCCACATAAACAACCAAGACTTTTTTCCCACCGTTGTTGTCAATTGATACAACTTCCGTAGTTATATAAATACCAGGAATAATATTAGCTGTAGCAATATTACTTATGATGTTGCTGTATTGTTGGATATTCTCATATGTAAGCCCAACAATGTCGCCGGTTTTATCTTTCACTCCAAAAAGAATTATGCCGCCCATAGAATTTGACATAGCTATCATTTCACCGGCGATTTTATCAGGATGCGGCATTTTTTCTTTAAGCTGTACCTTGCTTGTTTCACCGGTATTAATAATATCAAGAAGCTCAAAGCCATTCATTTTTTTATACTCCATAATTCATATATGTTTTTACGGCGGTTGAAAGCTTCTTCTCCGCCTTCCATAATTGTAACAATTTGTTTCTGTGTGTCATAATTGTCAATCGTTCCATCATGAACTTCAATTTTTGATTCCGAATATTTGCATGATAGTATCTTTTCACTGTCGCCAAGAACCGGAATATTTGCATTATGTGTTGCAAAAACGAACTGCATATTGCCTTTTAAAGATTTTATCGCTTTTATAACATCTTCATAAATCGTCTGGTTATCCAAATCATCTTCCGGCTGATCAATTATCAACACATTAGTCTCTTTTTGAGCAAGAAGGAATAATATTAGCGCTGTTGCTCTTTGTCCGAGAGAATGGTCTTTTAACGGTTTGTCATTATAGTTAATTATAAACTTATCTTCCACACGAAATGAAATTAAATTAAAAATATTGTCTTCAAACCGCTTTTTAAATTCAGCTAATAAATTTTCACTTATATTTAGATTTGAATTCAGATTTTTCATATCTCTGTATATTTCAATAAAATCTTTGTATGATGATTTAATTGAATTATAAGTTGCTTCTCTTATACCGCTTCCTTTAAAAATTTGTTTGAGTTTATTTAAAAATTTATCTTCTCTTCCTTTGTATTCAACTGTAATTGAAAGTGAATTTTCGTATTCATTAATTCTCTTTACCTCTTTTTCCAGTATCTTATATTCCTCATGCCATAACTTATTCAGTTCGGATATTTTTTCGTTTAAAGAAGTATTATATTCAGTTTTTTTCTTTTCAGACTTTTCTATCTCAATAAGCTTTAGTCTGGACATTTCAATTTGACGATTAAGTTTGAGAAAGTCATCAGGATTAAGGTTTGGGATGTCCATTTCTCTTTTAATTTTAGCGAAATCTTCTTTAAGATTTTCCTTTTTTTCATTTAATTTGTTGAAAAGTTCAACAAATGCGGTTTCATACTTTTCTGTATTTGCTTTAATTTCATTTAATTTATTGAATTCAATTGCAAGCTGCCTGAACAAGTTATCAGCTTCGATAAATATTTCCTTGTTTTCTTCAGACTCAAAACCGGTTTGATTAAAAAACGTTGCGTAGTCATTTATCAACGATTCAATTTCATTTTTAAACTTTGATATTTCACTTAAAGATTCCTTAAATCTTGAGATATCGGAATCGAATCGGCTCTGCTGACGCAGTTTGTTTTCAACCCCTTTCTCTTTATACACAGCGATCCGGTATTTTGCCTTCTCGACAACCTCATTTATCTCTTTCTTTAGTTCATCAATATTATCAAGCTTTTTAGAAGCTGTGATAATATTTTCAATTTCCGCAACTTTACTGGATGTTTTTGATTTGATATTTTCAAGTTTGTTTCCGATAAGCTTCTTAACGAGGTCTGCTTCAAAATCAATATTTTTATTAGAAAGGTCTTTTTGGCCGAAATAAACCGGTGTTTTAAATACAGTATCAATAGATGGAACGTCTATACGGTTTCCATTTTCATAAATATCTTCCTTTTGACCATATATTTTTTCGATTCGGTATTCCCTTTTATGTTCATTAACAACTATAGTTATTACTTTGCCGCCACTTTTTAACACATGCTCAATAAGGCTATTTTTATATTCTCTGTCACTTGCCTGATTGCCCAGTGAAATTCCAAGTGTGTAGCGAAGTATTTCAAGAACAGATGATTTGCCACTACCCCTGATACCGATAAAATTATTCAGTTCAGGAGAAAAATTTATTTCTGTCCTGTCTAATAATCCGCCCTCAAAAGAAATTGATTTAATATAAGCGTTATTAATTTCAGGTTTTTCTGTTGAGATACGGTTTTCTCTATCGGTTAAAGCATATTTTATAGCTTCAAAATTATAATCTCCTATTTTTATATAAGATTCTTTCCTGGTTTTGACACCATTTTCATCAAACTGCTTACCGGGAACCCCAACTTCATCAAGCTTTTTAGGGTCTGAACCTTCAAGAAAAACAGGTATGTTGTTTTCACCGTTGAACCATGTAACAAGTTTGTTTCTTAAAGCAATTGTTTTTAATTTCTGAAATCCCAATACATTTTTGTTAAAATGCTCATCTTCTGCGATTTGCGTTATCCTGCCACCGTCAAGTTCATTGCAAAAACCGCTTTTCTGTTCAATATGCGCCATAATGACAAACGAATCCCGGCGGGCTTTTCTGTGTTCTTCCAGTTTTTTAAATAAGTCAGAAAGGCTGTATTTGCACGGTGTGTTTTTATTTTCACGATTGGCAACACCTTCAAATGCGGAATTAAGAAACTGTTCGATAAAGTTATCACCATTTTTTACCCAGGAATCATAATCAAAAGCAATTAAACAATGTATGCCGTTTGAGCCGTCATTTACAGAAAGCTCCACACCCGGCAATAAATAAATGTTTTCCTTAAAGCTTTTCTTTTTAAGAGCTTTATATTCGCTTAAGTCAAATTTATTATGATTTGTAATCAGGCCAATTCCAACATCATTTTCCTTGAGCTGTTTGATGTAATTATTTATAAATTCATTTTCTTCACCATCATACTTAAATTCCTTATCAGCTCTTGTATGAAGGTGAAAATCTGCTTTCAGCCACACGCTACCGTTTTTAAAAACACTCATGCTTTCCTCCAATTTTACACCACCTTAAATTCAATGCCGGCATCCTTCATTTGCAGTAAAGTATTTGTTTTTAACTGGTCGTTGTTTTTAAACAATCTGTCAAGGGTGATAAATATTTGCGGTTTGTCTTTCAGGATTGAATCAACTATCTTTTCATCAATCCTGGAAAGCGCTATAACCATTTCACCGTCATTTATCATGTAGTAATCATTGGTGCTTTCAATTGTTGAATTGAGGTTGCGGCCTGACTTGAGCAACAGTTCAAATAGCATGTTTTCTTCAGTAGCATCTTTTTTTATAGAATCAAGGTGAATCTGCATCTGTTTTTTAAGCTGTTTGCCATCCATTATAATTTCCCTTTAATATTTTTGAAATCTAATCAATTTTTTGT
>JAIORR010000314.1 GCA_021108055.1 Candidatus Cloacimonadota bacterium | reverse complement strand
TTAAACAACGCCAGGATAAATTGGGCTTCGTTCCGATAAATCGGAGCTTCGCCCGAACAAGAAGGAGTCAAAATGCAAAAAGGTGCATACACATTATTAATAACGCCATTCAAAGAAGATTTTTCTGTCGATGAAGATGGTTTAAAGTTATTAGTACAAAAACAGATCGAAGCAGGAATTCACGGTATTGCTCCATTGGGAGTAACCGGAGAAAATACGCTTCTTACAGACGAGGAAGTCAACCGCGTTTTGGAAATAGTAGTTAAAGAAGCAAAGGGAAAGACTCTGATCGTTCCTGATCTTTGTGTGATGAGTTTGTGGAAAGCGATCGAGCGAACGAAACAATTCACATATCTCGGTGCAGATTATCTGTGTATTTACTCACCATATTTTGTGTTACCAAAACCTGATGGTGTAATCAAATTCTTTGAAAAACTTGCAGATGTTTCGGAAATTCCAATTGTTTTGCATAATGCAGAAGGTAGAACAGGAATAAATATGACTCCGGAAACTACAGCAAAACTTGCAAAACATCCAAATATTATTGGGATCAAAGATGGTAACAAGAAACTGGATCATCTGGCAAAAGTTCTTTATCTTACTAAAGATGATGACTTTGAAGTTTTTACCGGAAAAGATACAACTGCATTCCCTTTTGTTAGTTTTGGGGGAAGCGGTTCTTTCACCGTTTCAGGAAATATTATTCCCGGAGCAATGAAAGAAATGCTGGAACTTGCGCTTGCAGGGAATTTAAAAAAAGCAGAAAAATTACATTTTGAATATTATAATCTGTTTGAAGCAATCAGGTTTGAAACCAATCCAATGGCTGCAAAACGGGCTTTGAATCTGATGAATTTACCTGGTGGAAGCTTGAGATTGCCGCTTACGGAATTAAGTGAAGAAAAAACAAAAAAATTAAAATTTATCTTGGAAGAAAGAAAATTAATATGAAAGAAATTTATCTTCGTGCACCGGCAACCACAGCCAATGTTGGTCCCGGCTACGATATTTTTGCTTTAACTCTGCAGAATCCTTTTGATGAGGTCAAGTTACAGCTAAATGATTCAAAGAGAATTACTATTGATATAATTAACGACAGGAACAATATTCCGATCGATGTTCCAAATAATACTGCCGGATTAGCAATATTAGAGCTTCTTAAAAGGAAAAACATTCAAATTGGGGTTAATGTTCAAATAAATAAAAAGATGCCGTCAGGATGCGGTTTGGGAACCACAGGAGCTTCTGCTGCTGCTTGCGTCTTTGGGTTGGATAAACTTCTGGAACTTGGACTTTCTGAGAATGAGATGATAGATATAGCCCGGATGGGTGAAGTTGCTTCCGGAGGTTCTCCTCACGCTGATAATGTTGCTGCTGCACTTCTCGGAGGATTCATACTGGTAAAAAGTTATGATCCAGTCGATGTCCTGAAATTAAAGATTCCCGAATTTCCAGTTGTACTCGCTATTATGCAAAAAAATCAGCGTACTACAAGAGGATTCATAACTTATAATATCGGAGAAGAAAAACTCAAAGAGCAGATTGCTCATTGTTCCAGTGTGATTCATGCAATTCATACAAAAGATATAAAAGAATTCGGAAAAGCTGTTTCTGTAGATTACGTTGCAGAACCGATTAGAGGTGCAACAATCCCCGGATATAACGATGCAAAAAAATGCATAATTAATGCAGGTGCTTACGGATGTAACATCAGTGGTGGAGGTTCTTCTGTAATTGCGATTTGTGACGAAGAAAAGCAAAACGAAATAAAAAATATAATGGAAAACTGCTTCATGGATAACCCGTTATTTATCAAAATTATCAAAACGAAAACCTGTAATATCGGGATAAAAGAAATTGATTAATATCAGGAAGAAATAATACAGTTGACAATATAAATAATTTAAAAAATTTAAACTTAATCAAATAAAAAGAATGAAGGAGAGGAATTATGGCAAGAATGACTGTCGATCCAAATTATTGTAAGGGATGTGGATTGTGCATTGAGGCTTGTCCAAAGAAAATAATCAGGTTTTCTGAGAATATCAATGCAAAAGGTTATCATTATGCGGAGTGTTTTGACCAGGAATCTTGTATAGCCTGTAAACTCTGCTATACTACCTGTCCCGATGTAGCAATTAAAATAGAAAAATAAATTGGAGGATCTTATGGGTGAAAAAGTATTGATGAAGGGTAACGAAGCAGTTGCCGAAGCCGCAATTCGTGCCGGCTGCCGGCTCTATTTTGCTTATCCCATCACACCTCAAAGTGAACTTATCGAGTATATGTCCAGAATGATGCCGAAAGTAAATGGCACTTTTGTCCAGGCAGAAAGTGAAATTGCTGCTATAAATATGGTTTACGGCGCTGCCGGCTGCGGAAAAAGAGTTATGACGTCTTCATCTTCTCCTGGTATTTCACTGAAAATGGAAGGTATTTCCTATATTGCCGGTGCAGAGCTTCCTGCAGTTATCATCAATGTACAGCGTGGTGGTCCCGGTCTGGGAGATATTCAACCTGCTCAGGGAGATTATTTTCAGGCAACCAAAGGTGGAGGACATGGCGATTACAGGCTCATAGTTCTTGCTCCCAGCACAGTTCAGGAATTTGCAGATATGGCGGGATCAGCTTTTGAACTTGCAGACAAATATCGAAATCCTGTTATGATACTTTCCGATGGGCTTCTGGGACAGATGATGGAACCTGTAGATTTCAAACCGCACAAAACCGAAGAAGAACTTGAAGAGCTCGGTAAACAGCATTATGACTGGTGTATGCATCCGAACGAAGATGAACCGAATCACCATCATCATGAAATAAATTCTCTCGAGATCGATCCGCTGGTTCTGGAAAAGCATGTAATCCATCTTGGAGAAAAATACGATGAAATCGAAAAGAACGAGATCCGTTATGAAGAATATAACATTTCTGATGATAATGATGTTCTTGTTGTAGCTTTTGGAACTGCCGCCCGAATCGTGAAATCTGCTATCGATGAACTTCAGGAAGAAGGCAAAAGCGTAGGAATGATACGCCCGATAACTGTTTGGCCATATCCATACAAAGCTATTGCTGACAGGATTACAAGTAAGATAAAAAAAGTAGTGGTTTTTGAATTGAATCTTGGTCAAATGGTCGAAGATGTTAAATTGGCTGTAAATGGGAAAATTCCAGTTGAATTCCTTGGTAAAGTTGGCGGAATTCTATTCACTCCCGAAGAAGCCAAAACCAAAATATTGGAAAACATTTAGGAGGAACAATGGAAGTTATTGCACAAAGACCAAAATCATTAAGAGATATACAATTTACATATTGTCCGGGTTGTACACATGGTATTTCGCACAGGCTTATCGCAGAATCCATCGATGAACTTGGATTGAGAAATAAGATGATGGGTGTAGCTCCTGTCGGTTGTTCTGTTTTTGCTTACAAATTCTTCAATTTTGATATGGCGGAAGCAGCTCACGGAAGAGCTCCAGCCTTGGCAACAGGAATGAAAAGAGCACGCCCGGAGATGCATGTTTTCACATATCAGGGAGATGGTGACCTGGCAGCGATCGGAACAGCAGAGATCATTCATGCCGCAAACAGGGGAGAGCATATCAGTGTGTTCTTCGTTAATAATGCAATTTACGGAATGACCGGCGGACAAATGGCTCCGACCACACTTCCGGGTATGAAGACTTCTACTTCTCCGTATGGAAGAGATGAAAAAGATATTGGCTATCCCATTACAGCCTGCGAGATGCTCTCTTCATTAAAAGCCCCCTATTTTATTGAACGTGTTTCTCTTCTTTCTCCTAAAGAGATCATCAAAGCAAAAAAAGTGGTGAAAAAATCTCTTCAATTTAATAAGGAAAATCGCGGTTTTACATTTGTAGAGTTTGTTTCTACCTGCCCTACGAATTGGGGTCTCGACCCGATCAAAGCACGTGACTGGGCAAGAGAGAACATGTTCCCGTATTTTCCTGTTAAGAATTTCCGAGATAAATCTTTGAATGGAGGTGAATAGTGA
This sequence comes from Candidatus Cloacimonadota bacterium, assembly GCA_021108055.1. Classification (GTDB taxonomy): domain Bacteria; phylum Cloacimonadota; class Cloacimonadia; order Cloacimonadales; family TCS61; genus JACNIV01. Next base: position 575 of record JAIORR010000314.1, on the reverse strand, counting down.
AAACTGAATTGATCTGCTCCGGATTTGGAGGACAAGGTGCTCTTACGGTTGGTAAATTCCTGGCAAAAGCAGGAATGAAAGAAGGTTTGAACGTTTCATGGCTTCCTTCATACGGACCGGAAATGCGCGGCGGAACTGCAAATGTTTCTACTGTGATCTCGGAAAAACCTATTGCCTCTCCATTAGTTTCATATCCCGATATACTGGTTGCATTAAATCAACCTTCCATAGATAAATTCGGACCGAATATCAAACCAGGAGGCTTGCTGGTTGCAAATGAAGATATGTGTCCCAATAAAATTAATAGGACTGATATTACCTGCATTTTTGCTCCAATGCTTTCTATTGCAAAAGAGATCGGATCAGAGAAAGTGCTGAATATGGTTGCTATTGGAATTATTATAGGAAAAACCGGACTGGTAAAATACGAAACAATAGAAGCCGATCTTACAGCATTCCTGCAAAAGAAAAATCCTGCTCTTCTGGAAGGGAACCTGAAAGCTATTAAACGTGGAATAGATAAAAATCTAAAGATAAGAATAAAAAACGATTTTGTGATCACTTGAGATTGCTGA
>JAIORR010000251.1 GCA_021108055.1 Candidatus Cloacimonadota bacterium | reverse complement strand
ATAAAGCTCATTTCGTTCTGCTTTTCTCTAAATACACCCGTTATGGGAAATTCGGGTCGTGAAGCAAAATATTTTTGGCTGGATAATTTCGCATTAACCACCGGTTTTTTTAACCCGTGAAATCCGCAGGATATTTCGTCAGGTCAACCGGTGGAAAGAAAGAATGAAAAAGATCGAACCGTTTCAACGGTTTCTCGATTGTTGTCTTGAGTCGTTTTCTCTTACAACTCGAAATAAAAAAAAGAAGCAAGGGGGATATATGAAAAAAGAAGAAAAAGGAAAATTATTAGCAGGCTTGATATTGGTAATCATAGGTTTATCAATTACAGGATTAAAGTACTTTTATGGATTTCACCAGTATTCATTCATATTGCTGCTTGGCGGATTATTCATTGCAGCTTATTTCTACAAAGATGCTTATGGATTATTGATCCCCGGATGCATTCTGGCAGGACTTGGATTGGGAAATTTTGGAAATAGATTCTTCTGGAATTTCCCACATTTCAACACGTTAGGTCTCGGTTTCGGATTCATCGCAATATTTGTGATCGACCTTCTGAATAAAGGCAAAACTCACTGGTGGCCACTTATTCCCGGCGGGATTTTACTCCTTACAGGTCTTTCTTTTAAACCGTTTAACATCTGGAAATTCTTTTACATCGGATGGCCGATAGTCCTGATAATTATTGGAATATGGATCATTGTGAGATCAACAGGAAATATTATCAATCCGAAGGATAAGAAAAATGAAAAATAATGAAAATCTGCCTTCGTTTAAAGAAGAAAAAAGAAAATACTCCGAGCGGCTGGATACGATCGGATGGGGACTATTCCTTGTTATGCTGGGAGCAATATTCCTGTTCCCGGATAAAATCGTTCCGGAAGGCTCTTTCCTCCTTGGCTCCGGAATTATCCTGCTTGGCTTGAACCTTTATAAATATCTGAAAGGACTAAAGCCAAATAGTTTCACAATTTTTCTTGGTATAGTGGCTTTTATTGCAGGACTTTGTAATTTTCTGGGAAAGTCTGTAGAGATATTTCCGCTTATCTTGATCCTCTGGGGAATAAGTATTATCCTCAAAATCTTTTTCAGGAAGAACAAAGAATAAGTCGATGCTCGATATTTTGAGCATATAAAAGAATTGACAGTATAAACAGCACAAAAAAAGTTGCTTACTTATAATGTAATTAAATTATTTTACAGGAGATAGATGATGAAAAAAGGAATTCATCCGAAGTATGAAAAGGTAAAAGTTACCTGCATCTGCGGAAATACTTTCGAGACCAGATCGACCAGTCCTTCGATCAATAAAGTAGATATTTGTTCAAACTGCCATCCCTTCTATACAGGAAAACAAAGAGCTATTGCTAAAGAAGGCAGGATAGAAAAATTCAAACAAAAATATAATCTAAAAAAAGACAAATAGAAATTTAGATCATTTCGCACCACAACCTTAACTGAAAAACCGTTGTGGTGCGTTTTTTTTCAATAAAAGGAATAAATTATCAAAATGCAAAAGAAAAAGAAACAACTTCAAGTTGGCGGACAGGCAGTTATAGAAGGCGTTATGATGCGAGGTCCAGCATATCTTGCCACAGCTATCCGCCGTAAAGATGACAGCATAGAAATAAAGAAACAGGAATTCATCAGTAAAACTGCTCAGAAAGGATTCTTTGGATTTCCTGTGATACGAGGTTTTGTATCTCTCATCGAAATGATGATCATAGGCATTAAAACCTTAAATTTTTCTGCTTCCAGGGCAGAACTCGATTGGAACGAAGAAGATAAATCAAAAAAAAAAAAATCTGCGACACGTGCAAAAATAGAAGAAATATTCAGTTTTGTTTTTGCTTTCGGACTGGCTTTCCTGCTTTTTGCTTTTCTTCCTTACCAGATGGCAGAATGGATGAAGCTGAGCAAAGAAAATATCTTTTTCAACCTCTTTGCAGGTTTAATTCGTATCATTTTCTTTGTGGTTTATGTGTGGACAATAAGTTTGATGAAAGATGTAAAAAGAATATTCCAATATCATGGAGCGGAGCACAAATCTGTTTATGCCTATGAAAATAACAGCAACCTGGATTTTGATGAAGTTCAAAAATTCTCTACTCTGCATCCACGTTGTGGGACAAGTTTCATCTTCTTTGTTCTTCTCATCTCGATACTGATATTTTCTATCGTAGATACGATCTTTGCCTTCTATTTTGGAGCTCCTTCTGTTCTTTTAAGATTGGCATATCATTTTCTGATGCTCCCTTTTATTTCCGGAATTTCCTATGAAGTGCTTAAGTTATCCGGGAAAAACATAAATCATCCTCTTGTGAAAATTATGACCGCTCCAGGACTATCCTTGCAAAGAATAACAACACAACCACCGAATAATGAACAGATCGAAATCGCAGTAATAGCTATGAAATGTGCATTAGGAATGGATCTTTCCGATCATGACAACATAAATTATGTAGAATAATTAACATTTACAAAATGTCGTATTAATCAAGTTACAAACAATTGAATGAAGGACCAGGAAATGATACAGGAAGATAAAATTAGATCTCTACAAGCCGAACATGAAGAGTTGAAGAAAGACATTTATGATCCCACCAAAATGTCCGACCGAAAATATTACAGTAAAATATCCAGAAGATTTAAGATACTTGAAGAAATTTTGAATTGTTATAATAAGATCAAAGAACTGGAACAGATAATATCTGATAATAATGAATTGATAGCCACCGAAAAGGATGAAGAATTGAAAATTCTTGCCAGGGAAGAGATCTCTGAAGCTGAGATAGAAATAAAAACAAACATCGAAAAATTAGAAGAATTACTTTCTCCAAAAGACCCGAACGATGAAAAGGATGCGATCATAGAAATCCGGGCAGGAACAGGCGGAGATGAAGCTGCACTTTTTGTGGCAGACCTCTTTCGAATGTATTCTTATTTTGCAGAAAAAAAAGGCTGGAAACTTTCTGAGCTTTCATCAAGCCAAACCGGAGTTGGTGGATTTAAAGAAATCATCTTTTCACTTTCGGGTGAATCTGTTTACGGTACAATGCGATTTGAGAGTGGTGTTCATCGTGTTCAACGTGTCCCGGTCACCGAATCTCAGGGCAGAGTTCATACTTCTGCCATTTCCGTTGTTGTTCTTCCCGAAGCCGATGAAGTGGATATCGAAATAAATCCTGCCGATCTGAAAATAGATGTTTACCGCTCTTCAGGTCATGGTGGACAGAGTGTGAACACAACAGATTCTGCGGTTCGCATCACTCATCTCCCAACGGGTCTGGTAGTTACCTGCCAGGATGAAAAATCTCAACTCAAGAACAAGAACAAAGCAATGCATGTCCTTCGCTCCAGGCTTCTGGATATGGAGATCTCAAAAAAGGAAGACGAAATATCACAAAATAGAAAATTGCAAGTAGGTTCCGGAGACAGAAGTGCAAAAATACGAACCTACAATTTTCCGCAGTCTCGTGTGACGGATCACAGAATAAATTTGACATCATACAAACTAAATAACATATTGCTCGGTGAATTGGATGAGTTTACCGAGGCATTGAAAGTTGCATACAAAAACGAGATTGTGTTATATTAATGGATATTATTTTTCAAGTAATTTAAAAGAATTAAAAATGAAACTAAAAAAAGGATTAAATTTCTTCGATGTATTCAGCATTGCCACAGGTGCGATGATAAGTTCCGGAATTTTTATCTTACCCGGACTTGCTTTTGCTCGAACCGGACCGGCAGTATTTATTTCATATTTTCTAGCAGGAATTTTTGCTCTGATAGGAATTTTCAGTATTATCGAACTTTCCACAGCTATGCCAAAAGCCGGTGGTGATTATTATTTTATCAATAGAAGTTTAGGCCCGTTTATTGGAACTATTTCCGGTTTTTTAAGCTGGTTTGCCTTATCATTGAAAAGTGCTTTTGCCATCTTCGGTATATCCGAGATAATTTTTATTTTTACCGGATTTCCTGTATTGATCTCTTCAATTCTGGTTTGTGTTTTTTTTATTCTATTAAATTCGATTGGAGTAAAGGAAGCTGCCAAATTCCAGGTTTCACTCGTATCCGGTTTATTAATTTTAATGGTTTTATACATAATTTTTGGCTTTTCAAAAATAAATACCTCTCATTTTTATCCTTTTGCTCCAAAAGGGATTAATCCCATCTTTGTCACAGCAGGTTTTATTTTCATCTCTTTTGGCGGATTATTGAAAGTAGCAAGTGTTTCCGAAGAAATTAAAAATCCCAAAAGGAATATTCCTCTCGGGATGATCGTCTCTGTAATTACCGTGACCATAATCTATACTTTACTTCTTATTGTTACAGTAGGAATTTTGCCGGCATCAATATTTTCCGGTTCACTTACGCCGATTGCTGATGCAGCCAAAATCATTGCCGGAACACCAGGATTTATCATCATCTCGATTGCTGCTTTATTAGCTTTTATCACCACTGCAAATGCCGGAATAATGTCTGCATCTCGCTATCCATTAGCTTTAAGCAGAGATAATCTGCTGCCAAACGCTATCAGCAAGATCAACAAAAGATTTAAAACACCTGTTCCCTCGATTTTCATAACCGGTTTATTTATTGTTCTGGCATTACAATTACCTTTGGAAATGTTAGTAAAAGCAGCTTCCGTTGTAATTTTAACTGCTTATG
>JAIORR010000016.1 GCA_021108055.1 Candidatus Cloacimonadota bacterium | reverse complement strand
CTCCCCTAAATCAGGGGAGAAAATATGGAAACCCCAACGCAAGCATTGAGGAATTCTTTTGATTAAAATGAAGGATTGAAAAAAAATGATTACAAGTTTATCTTGTAATGATTCGGTAAAGTCTTTCCCCCATTTGTGAGATATTATCATTTTCATCATTTTTCCAATCGCTTATTGTCTGTTGAGTAAGCAAAATAAATTCTTCAGATCTTTCCCTACGATTTCTTTGTATAACAATATTTGCAAGTTTTTTCATGGATACCCAGATAGTTTTGATCCTTTTTTCATCTGCATCCGAGAGCCACTCTCTGATATAAGGAAAAACAATCACGGGATTAACTCTGGCGACCTGAGTAAGAATATGTGTTATCTTTTTTTGAACTTCCATCGTATCATCATCGATGACCTTACTGATGAAATCCATGATAAAATTCGGATCGGAACGGGCAATATTTTCCATCCCATGAAAAGAAAGAGACCTTTTCTGAGGATTTTCAGATTCTATCCAGGATTGCATCTTTTCTTTCATTATAACGGGAATTTTTTTCCACATGTCATTAATTATACTTTCTACTTCCCAGGGAACGCTATCAAAAGTCCTTTCTAATATTTCAAATACTTTATCCGTATCTTCAATGTAAATATTGTATAAGTAAAAAACGGCTGTTGCCCTCACACCATAGATCTTGTGCTGTAACATATGTTCAGTGATTTTTGTTAATTTATCCTGGTGCTCGATCTTGGCAATGTTCTTTCCTAAATATTCACGTACAAAATAATTGGGTGTTTTGGATGTTTCTGCCAGTTTCTTTTCTGCCAGATTTACTTTATTCTTATCCAGATGTTTTTCTATCTTACTGATGATAGCATCAAGTTCTTTTCTATCTTCGATGTCCAATCTTCCTATTTCGTTCAAATCAAATTTCTCCTAAATAACATTCTATTTTTTTTCTTATTAGTATTTCGTACACTTCTTAACTATAAGAATGTTTTTCATTTCAGAATATTTATAATCGCTTTCAATTCATGAGCAAGTAAAAAATCAGTTATTCATACGTCAACGATTTTATTTTTTAATCTTTCTTTTCCCTGGATTTTTCTAATTCCTTCAGAAGTTCAGGAGTTTGTTTACTATTATTATCGTGTTTCCACCTGTCATCAATCTTAGTAGTAACAGGTGACTTTTTCTTTATATATTCTACGATAGCATCCCTTAGTCCGGTTTCATAACGCGTTATCTGAGATTCGGGAATTTTTGTAAGCATAACCAGTCCGGCATTACCCTGTAACAAAAAATCTGTGGTGGCTACTTTATATATTTTATCTGCCTGCCATGGTTCACCGCCAATGAGAAGTTTTGTTATCCTGTCATAACTATCTCTTTCCCTGTTTACGACCACATTAATACCAGCCACTCTAAGCCCATGCCTGCCACCTGAAACACGCATTTCAATAATTTCTTTCAGGAATTCACCATCGATATCCATCAAGACCACCTGGTTATCGAACGGCATCACATTGAACACATTCCGATATGTTATCGGACCGATCTGTAAATCTCCACGAACACCACCGAGATTAAGGAAAGAAAAATCTGCGTCTGTAAAATCAAGCATTGCTTCGCATACAAGGTTTCCTATCATGTTCTGTGGACCAGATCCATCTTTGGAAATATGCATTCCAGCTTCTCCGATTACCTCATCCATTCCTTCTTCTGCTACTTTCTGCATAGCAAGAATCGATTCTGCTATTTCTTCATCCGGAATAAATTCATCTTCAAAAACAGTAATAAGAACACCTTCTTTTATTGCCGGTTTGTCGTAACCGGAAATAGTTCTTGTGGCTTTGTCGATCTTCAGGATCAGATGCCCTACATTGCTGCCATAAGCATACCCCTGAAAAATCATGGTGTGAGTAACCGGGTCTTCCCATGCTTCGGCAAAACCTTTATGTATGTGCCCACTGAAGAATACATCGACACCTTCCACTTCATGAGCAAGTTCCTGTGCATCATATCCCCAATACCGTTCAACAGGAGTTTCAGGTTTATCAATATAACGTGATTTGTAAACAGGTTCAGGAGAATATGGCAATCCCATATGCCCAACAGCAAAAATAAGATCAACACCTTCTGCTTGAACTATCTTAATATATTTTTCCAATGCTTTTTTTGCCGGCAGGAAATCCACGTTTTTAATATTTTCCGGAAAACTCATCAAAGCCGTATCGGTTGTTGTTAAACCGATGATTCCAATTCTTACACCCATTTTTTCTATGATGATATAAGGCTGTACATAATCGACTAATTCATCTGTTCCTTTCTTTACAATGTTGCAGGAAAGTATTGGAAATTTCGCTAATTTATAAGTCTTGATGAGAACATCTTCTCCCAGGTCATACTCATGATTTCCCACAACACTCAGGTCATAACCGATCATATTGAAATACTTGATAACAGCCCTGCCTTCGCTCATCGTTCCCACGGGATGACCCTGAAAAAAATCTCCGGCATCGACCAGTAAATTGTCCCGATTCTTTTTATCGGAGAGTTTCCTGACACTCTTGATATAAGTTGCAGCAGAACCGCCTCCACCGAGAATAGGCGGGAAATCAGGGTTCATGAACGTTGCCGGATATCTGTCGATGCCGCCGTGAATGTCATTCGTGAACATAATATCCAGCAGAAGGTCTTCTGCGAGTAAAACACAACTTCCGATGATCAGAAGAAGAAAAATTAATTTCAATTTCATTTCTTACCTACCATTTGAAGCTGATAGAAGTATGCAGTCCAAAGAAAGTTTCTTTGACCGTATCCGGATTTTCCCAACCTCTATCCTGAAAATTCAGATATTGAGGAAATTCCCAAAGTTCATCATAGTCATAAAAGCTATCAGGAAAAAGATCGAGGGCTTCATATTGCCTGGTGGAAAATTCAAAAGAGACATCGAAATTAAAATTTTCCAGGAAAGTAAAACCTGTTCCTGCTGTGAATGCAGGAATTGTTACCCTGTCTGCAAAAACCTTACCGGAATGTTGATGAAGACTGTAACAAGTCTGGTAATTAAATCCCAGGCGGATAGGCATCTTGTTTTTCAGGCTGTGTTCAATACCGATATAATAACTCAATTCATCATCATACAAAGAATTTACATCAGACCATTTTATATATTCGATATCACAATTGAAATAAGTTTTCATAATATTTCTGGGTTCATAGGAAATTCCTGCTCTCAATCTTGTTGGAGTAATGAACTCCGAATACATCAGTGAATCTGTAGGAATATCGAGGGAATCAAACCCGGTGTAAGTATAAACTGCATTTTCTACATCCACTCCATCTTTATCTCCGGTAACATCAAATTCGATCTTTGGAGAAAAAGCAATGCCGAAACCTAACCTTTGATTGATCTTTACCTTGCCGCCCACTTTTACCTGGAATGCTTCAAATTCTCTTGTTAACGTATTAGTTGTATCCGTTAATATATCCAGCTTTTCCAGAGCTTGATCCGACCAGATAATGCTTCTTTCTTCATCTGAATCTCCCAGAAGTCTGGATACTTCGATACCGCAAGATACGAAATCTTTATATGTGAAAGCAGTTAGAAAACTTAAAGAATTTATCGCACCTTCGCTATCTATATAATTTTTTGCAATGATCGGCGGATACTCGTTGTTATCCGAATTATGATTATTCCTTACTTCCTCTGAATAATTAGAATCGAAACTGATAAAAGGTCGATATATCACCGAAACAGCAGAATTTATATCGGAGAATTTCATACTGTAATGTGCTCCGAATGCATAATCACTAAAGTAATTAATATTGCTCGCATAGGTTGCATCGTCACAATATGCATCAAAGGAATTATACATCGGGAGTGACCTGTTATCCGCATCCTTCAAAACCAGGGCAGTAAACTGACAGCCCAGCTTATTTTGCACAAATCCCAGATTTGCAGGATTAATCAATGCATCAAAAAGGTTATTCCCGCCGGAAGCTATTGCACTTCCCATTGCCGTCGATCTGGCATCAAAGTTCGCAACATAATTTCCTGTTTCGCTTTCCAGGATGGAATAGGAATATAAATTGTACATTGTGAGCAATAATAATATTAATAATAAAAAACTTTTCATCTATCCTCCAAATTAGAATTTCCAATCTAATTGCAATCGTATTATATTTTCTTTTCTTTCGACCCTTTGGAAATAATATTCTCCTTCCTCGGGAATATCATTATAATCCCTGAATTCGTATTCGCGGGTCATAAATTGTTTGTATTTATATTTCATCGATAAGAACAGGTTGCTCGAAATCCTGCTGTGAATATTGAACCAGCATTTGAATCCCCTGTCTTCCTGGTCAAAGTCGAGTTCAATATCTTCAAAATCCCAGAATGATACACCATATCCTTGCCAGAAAGAGAATGAACCTACCACTTTCAGATTCTTATTAAAATTATGGGTATAATCTACATAGATCATATCACCGTTTGTAAGTGTGCTTGCCTGTGCCATATCGGGTCCGCTTGCCTGCGCAGGATCGGAAAGAATGGAAAGGTAAGGCGGTTGCAACACAGTAGCATAGACATAACCAAGCTTGATCTTATCAAAATTGGAAAGGTAAAACAGGAATCCTAATTCATATTCATCTGCCTGAGATTTACCCCTGTCCTGATCGTCATCATATCT
>JAIORR010000083.1 GCA_021108055.1 Candidatus Cloacimonadota bacterium | reverse complement strand
CAGGATTTGTAGAAGGAACCGGAAGAGTAATATTCAACGGCGGAAATTACCACCAGTATTGTTCAAATGAAACGTTTAATGAACTGGAAATAAATAAAGCATCAGGCGGAGCATTCCGTATGAACGGCACAAATGTGGTTTGTGCTGCTTACGATTGGACTGCCGGTGCTGTGGATGTGTTATCAGGAAGTTTTACTGCTAATGATCTTTTAGATAATGCAATACAGGGTGGTTTTTATTTAAATACCGGCGGAACGATCGATCTTACCAACTCCGGAACCGGAACATGGGTTGACCTTAAAGGTGACATCCATATTTTCGGAGGCACAATGACAGTTGCAGGTTCTCTTAGTAGTTGGCCTTATGCCGAGGACGCTTCCATTGAAATGAGCGGCGGGGTACTTGATATTACTTCTTGCGGAATTTACCTGTCTTCATCAAATACACTCACAACAACTATCACAGGTGGAACAATCAAGACGGTTGGTGGTTTCACAGGAAATCGAACTGATTTCAATCCTACCGGTGGAACAATTGAACTGTATGGTTCTGCTGATGCAGATTTGAGCATGGGAGCAGGCAGTAACTTCTATAATGTGCAGATTAATAAATCATCAACGGATAATACAATTGGTAAAATAATGAAGTCATCAAAAAGTAATAAAGTTATTGTAGACAGAGATGGATCTGTGATTGAACTTACTCGTGCAAATACGGTTAATGTTACCAGCGAACTGGATATTAACGGTGACCTTCTGATTGATGCAGGAACATTTAATCTTGATGGAAATACAGTTAATGTTGGTGATGATGTATTAAACTCTGGAGAATTAACAGTTGATGGTACATTGGAAATTAGTGACGATTTTTATTTATATTCAGGTTCTACTGTTGATCTTTCCGGAACAATTCATTTAGGAACTTATGTTGGAAGGCATGGAAGTGCAATTCATTATTCAGGAAGCACTTTCAATCAAACGGGTGGTAATTATTATGTTGAGAGTATTAATCTTTACAATGGAAGTCAATTCAACGGAACAGGCGGAACAACACACGTTTATGTTGATGGGCATGTAATTAATAATAATATTGATATTGATGATCCGGATAGTTATTTTTATAACTTTTATGTGGATTCCGGAGCTAATGCTGCTCTTTCCGGCTGTTCCTATGATCTGGAGGTCACCTACTCTACTAATTTGTATGGTCCTCTTGATATCAATTCCTACACAATGAATACATTATATTCTAATGTTTATAGTGGAGGTGAATTCATTATCGATTCCGGAGGAACTGTAAATGTTACAGGTAATGGACCATATTTCTCTTCTGGTGGTTCCTTAACTATGATTTCCGGTAGTGAACTAAATAGTGAACTAAATATCCGTTTCTATACAGGATCAACAGAAAATGTGTCCGGAGGAGAAATATTTCTTGAAGGGAGTTTTACAGATCAAAATAATATTTTTTCTCCAACAGGTGGTTCTGTCACATATGATGGAAGTTCTGCATCATCCATTATCGGACCAACTGCATTTTATGATCTGAACATCGCTAAAACCGGTGCAACCGTAACTGCGAATTCTTCCTTTTCCATGACGAATGACCTTGAAATAACATCAGGGGCACTGACACTTAATGGAAATACAGTTGATGTTGCTAATGATGTAGATGTTTATGGTACACTAAATATGACCAATCCTGCAGATATTCTGAATGTTGGAAATGCAGCTTATGACAATCTTACTTTCCGAAATGGTTCATACGGAAACTTGACGGCTGGAGTAGTGAATCTTGCTTCCTGGTTATGGGTAGACGTAGGAGGTTTATTAACTGCCACGACCGGGAACACCATGAATTTTAATGGTCCGGGTATTACAGGTATTGAAGTCGATGCTGCCGGGTCTGTTTTTGGAAACATAAATATTGTTTCCGTCAATCCATTTAGATTATATTCTATCTCAAGTCAACTGATTGAAATTGATGGAAATTTTGACTTACAGGCAGGTAATACAATGGAGTTTATGAATAATTCAATGATTGTTCATGGTTTGTTTACTGATGATCCGACCAGCACAGTATATGTTTATGATGGTCCTGTGGATGGAAGAAACACAAATCTGTTCTCTGCAAATGGCAATAGAGATAATTCAAATAACTCGAAAGATTCCAGGTCAAGAGGAGGTAGTTTTGAAATCGATAACGATTTCACACTTACCGGCCTTATGGATGTGGGTGATGGAGATGTACTCCTTCATGGAGAATTTGAACTTGCTTCAACGGGAACTTTAACTATCGATGGAGGATCTTTTATCAGTGATGCAGTTAATTCAAGAGATAGAGCGTACCAAAATATTTATGGAGATCTTAATTTAAGTGCTGGACTTTTTGAAATAACAAATAACTCATTACAATTTGTATCTGGTATCCACAGCGTTACCGGTGGTACTATCAGAGTTGGTGAAATATTTTACGCTCTCAATGCAGGAATGTTCCAACCCTCTAATGGAGAGGTTGAAATGTCGGCTGGATATTCTGGCGGTATAATCGTTTGTAGAAATGGAAATTATTTTCATGATTTGATCATTAATGATGGTACTTACATAAGCAATGATATAATTATTCAAAATGATTTTGAAATTAATGCCGGTTCTTTTTCTACGAATAGTAATAACATAGAAATTGGTGGTGATTGGACAAACAATGTAGGTACTACCGGATTTGCAGAAGGAACTGGAACTGTTACATTCAATGGTCCTAATGAAGCAGATATTACTACAAATGAAACATTCTATAATCTAACTCTGGATAAAACAAATCCGCAATATTATGCTCTGGAAATTATGGATGGAGTTACAATCAATGTTACAAATGATCTGAATATAGCCGATGCTACAATTGAGATGATCAATGGCTCGACCCTGAATATTGCTAATGACCTGAATATCTCTCTTAATGCCGGGCTGAATGCTTTTGGAGAGCCAGGACTTAATATCTATGTTGGTGGCAATTGGACAAACAACAACACTATTTACGATTCCTGGAAAGGATTTTATCCCGGAACTTCCACTGTAACATTTAATGGTTCAGCAGAACAGATTATGAATACTGATTGTGTCAATGAGGAATTCTATAATCTAATTGTAGATAAATCAAGTGATTATTTCAGGGCTGCTGATGATATTCATGTTTTGGGTGATCTAACGATCTCTAATGGTATCTGGGATGATTATGTGGGCGGATTGAATCACTTCCTGTATGGTGATGTGTTTGTAGCTTCAACTGCAAATTGGTACGGCTCCGGTAGTACGGTTACATTTAAAGGCACTTCCGATCAGACATTTGAATTCTTGGGATCCAGTTATCTGACTGATATTGTAGTTGATAAAACTGCAACGAGAGAAAAAACATCAACAATACCAGGTGGCGAAGAAGCACCCATAAAGATAGTGGATGACCAAACGAGAAGTCAAACTGTTATTCTTAATTCAAATTTATTAACACAAGGCGGTGGAACAATGTTAATTGAAGAAGGAACATTCAATTTGAATGGACATACAGCCGGTAACTATGGAGACATTATCATAAATAATGGAGGGACGATCTTAGTGGATAGTGATGCTGTTTTGAAAGTTGGAGATTATGGTGATCTAATTGTAAATAGTGGTGGAATTTTACAAGTTGTCGGATCTGCCGCTCATGAAGCTAAAGTTACTCGTTTCAGTATTTATGATCATTACGATTTCAATGTGGAAAGCGGTGGAACGATCAGTGCAGATTATGCTATTTTTGAACGTATGTCTGCCAATGGCATTAATGTTAAAAATGGTGCTTTTATAGATGCAAGTCATTCATTTGATAACTGTACTTTCAGAAATGGAATTACCGGTGGAACTCTTCTAACGATTGATAATAACCAGACGCTGACTATCGATAATGTTGCGTTCTGGCCAAACACATGGTTAGGAACATACAATGTATCAAAAACACTAAATCAGGGAAATCTCACATTTACAAACGCAATAGGTGATTTCGCCGGTCCTGATTACGAATATGATACATATAATCGCATTGATTGGGATGGCTATGGACCTGATTTAACAACAACAAATGTAGTATGGACAGATACGAATCCTTTTGTTTGTGATATGATTACAGTTTCAATTACAGTTTACAACAATGGTAATGTTGATATTCCAAGCAGTACAGCGTTCATTATTGACCTTTATTACAACCTTGGTTCTCCTCCAGTTCCTTTTCAAGTCGGTAATCAAGCTGAAGTTGTTAATACAGGAATTCCTGCAGGAGATTTTATAGTTATTGATTTTGATGTTGTCAATAATGTTGCAGAATCATGGAACTCCTATGTTCAGGTTGATACTGATGGACATATTACAGAATTAGATGAAGGGAACAACGTCTGGGGACCCGATGCAATTACCTGGAATGGACTGCCTGCAATAGATGATCTGACAATTCAATATAATACAGGAACTAATGAGATAGAACTTAACTGGACATATCCCATTTCTGTAGATCAATATAAAATTTATCGTTCAACAGATCCGTATGATTTTGCTGGAGCAGATGTATTCACATCTTCTACTGAAAACTATTCTGAAACTGTAACAGGTACAAAATATTTCTATCAAGTAACTGCTGAAAGAACCTGCACTGCTTCTGACAATAGCTACAAGAAAAAAACCGAAAGGTTCAGTAAAAGGTAAATCAATAAAATAGAGTCCCATCATTGTTTTAGTGGGACTCGTAGCGTTGACAAAGCCCTGCAAAGCGGGGCTTTGTTTTTTTCTTGACATAATATTAACT
>JAIORR010000225.1 GCA_021108055.1 Candidatus Cloacimonadota bacterium | reverse complement strand
TTTGTCGGTACAAAAGAAATGAAGATCAATGCAAGTTACCTCGACTCGTCATTATACTTACGAGTCAAAATAAAATTCAACGAAAAAGTTTCATAAATGTTTTACTACACTGAAAGAGATATATCTTGTAACAAAAACTACTATTTTACTTTAAATTATTCTTGATAGTGTTTAATTAATAATTTGACGAAAAATCCGGAAAAATATTTTTCGGATAATATTAATAATGTTTAGAGGTTTTGCATGAAGATAAAATGGAGGGTAGTTTTCATATTTGTTCCTGTAATGCTGGTCGGATTGTTTATCGGTTGCTCCGACAGCCTGGATAAAACTACTTTCTTTAATAAATTTATGCGTGTGGAATATTCCGATTGTACGGGCTGCCTGGAATGTATCAATGATTTCAATTGTCCCGAAGGAGCCATTAAGATAGATGATCGTACGCAGACCGTTTACATCGATGCCGATCTGTGTACGCAATGTATGGATTGTATCAATCTTTTTAACTGTCCCGAAGATGCTTTCACCACTTTACCGGATCAAATTGCTCCTGCTTCCATCGGACAGATAGTTGCTATTTCCGATTCTATCGGGAAAATGGGGATTCAATTTACCGCCACCGGAGATGATTCCACTTCCGGTAGAGCATATCGATATGAACTTGTCCTGGAAGATCAGAATGGACAGATCATCCGGAATGATTTTGAAATTCCAGTTCCGCTCTCTGCAGGAAACCAGGAAAACTGGATGCTTTACAACCTTCCGAAAAACGATACTATCACAATTCAAATTCAGGCTTTCGATGAGGTTGAACTTTCTTCCGGGATAACTTCCGAAACCGTTGTTATCATGGGAGAGATCATCGATGAAGAACCACCTTCTGATATAACCGATCTGCTTATTAATTCTATTTCTATGAATTCATTTACCTTGAACTGGACAGCGGTTGGTGATGACGGAATGGAAGGAACTGCCGAGTTTTATATTATTAAAATCCATACTGAAGAAATTACCGAACAGAACTGGGATTCTATTCCGGAATATGAACAGACCCTGAATCCTCTGCCTTCCGGAAATTCCGAAGCTCTGATAATTACCGGTCTTGAACCTGATACTGATTATTTTGCAGCTATCAAGGTTCTGGACGAAGTTCAGAATATTTCTACGATATCGAATGTTGCACAGGCAACCACAACCGAAATTCCGGATACAATTCCTCCTTCTGCCATAAATGATCTGCTGGCAGCTCCGACGGATGTAGAAATAAATCTATCCTGGACTTCTCCCGGTGATGACGGGGACGAAGGAACAGCTTTTTTTTATGAAATAAAAAAATCGATAGAAGAAATTACAGAAGAGAACTGGAACGACGCAGAACTTCTGGAAGATCCTCCTCTGCCACAACCGGCAGGAACACAGCAATCCTACACAGCGGAAGGACTGGTTTTCGGGATAACATACTATTTTGGGATCAAAGCCTTCGATGAAAGTCAGAATGTTTCTCCTCTTTCCAATATCCCTTCTACTGCTTTACTCGAAGACAACATTCCTCCAGCTACCATAACAGACCTTGAAGTTATCGAAGGTTATGCAGTAAATCTTTCCACGATAAAGATCCGCTGGACTGCTCCCGGAGATGATGGAGATGTGGGAACTGCTTCAAGCTATGAGATACGTTATGCACTCGATTCAATCGATGAATCAAATTGGGATGCTGCTACGGTCTTTGCCGATCCGCCGGATCCCGAACCGGCAGGTACAATTCAAAATTGCAATATTACCGGTTTACCTGCCGGAACGATCTACTATTTTGCCATAAAAGCTTATGATAATAACAGTAATGTGAACGAAGTTTCTAATTCACCCGGCGGGAAATTAGTCTATCAGATCAATACAGCAGCCTGTAATAACTGTTCGTATTGTATTGGTATGTGCAGCGTTGGAGCGATCCAGCAGGGAGCTGGTTATAAATACATCGATCCTGATATATGTGATGCCTGTGGTAATTGCAGTTGTCCGTGGAATCTGATCTATCCGGCTGTGATTGCATATTGATTTAAGAGAAATTTATGAATTTATCCACTACAAAAATCATGGAATAATAAAAACTTAGTGCTTATTTGCGTTCTTAGCGGCTAAAAATGAGAAAAAAATGAAAAAGGAATTAATTTTATTTACTGGAATATTAATCGTTACTCTCGCACTTTTTGCAATCTCAAAAAGCACTATTTTTGTTGAATCAAATTTATGTGTGGGGTGTGGAGATTGTGTAAAAGTTTGTCCGGTAGATGCGATCGAGATAATCGATGGGAAAGCAGTCATCGATGCCGATGTATGTATAGATTGTGAAATCTGTATAAAAACCTGCACTTACAATGCCATCAGGAAGAATAAATGAAAAGAAGGCTTATCTATCTGATCCTTCTGGGAATCCTGCTTTATTTTGGTTGTGAAAAACTCAGCAACCCCGAATATAATATAGATACAAGTGCCTGCAATTCCTGTGGAGAATGCATTCAAATATGCCCGATGGATGCCATCGAATTTGGACCGGACGGCAAAGCAGTGATCGATCAGACAAAATGCAATCAGTGTGGAAAGTGTATTACAATTTGCCCTAAGGACGCAATTCATTAAATGGGCTGTAGAATGAAAAAAAATATATTGCTCTTGCTGATTATCGTTTTTACTCAACTTCATCTATCCGGGTTAACCCAATGGATGCAGGTTTCATTAAGAAATTTTTCCACAAATGCAGAGCATGATATAGATATTATTACCGGAGATACTCCGCAAGCAGAAACTATCGACACTGCTTCCAAGGGTGGAATTTTCTGGCAGCATGAGATCAGCGGCAATCTTTATAGAAACATCACATTTACATTGGAGAATGATCTTTTAGTTTCGGAGATGAGCCATGAATTCAAAAATTCCTTTTTCTTCAATGATGCCAGGTTTAAATTTTATTACCGGAACGGATCACAATATCTCAAACTTCAATATGCCAACCGAACCTGCAATCCTGCTGCTACAAAATTCCTGAATATACCCGATATGGGTCATAACACACAGCAGCAGATGATTCATAACACCGCATTACATTACAAAGGAAATCATGGACGTTTTCATATCTCTCTTTATGGGAATCTCAGGAATCTTGATTATGAGTATTTAACCATTGAAGAGGATGAAGTATTTGAATCCGAATCTGCCTGGGATAACGACATCTATTCTTATGCAGAGTTTTCCTGCAATATTTCAGATCAATGGAGATCATTTATCAGTGGATATTATAAAGATGACCTGAATAATTCAGATGAATTTGATGATTCCAATCTTGGCATCGGCTTGGAATTTGATAATCGCTTCGACTTTTTTAATGCTTTAAAAACTAAAGTAGTATATTACAATAACAACTTCGACAGTATCGATGATGAAAAAGATCATTATTTTCTTACGGAAGCCAGATATACAAAACGCTTTGGAAATTCGCTGACTGGATTTGTAACATATATAAATCGTTCCTGTTATGATGATGACCAATCCCAATTTTTCCGCATTTCAAATATGCTGCGAGTTCACGCAAAATATACCTATCAGATTAGAAACTTGAAGGATTCGTTCATTCTTACGGGAGTTAAATATAATCCCGAAAACGATGGAAACCTGATATTTGGGGAAGTGAACCAATATCTGTTGAAAGATATTTATCTAACTGCCGGTGCTAAATATGCGAGTGAGCTTTTCAGTACATGTTTTGTTAAATGCGAATATTTTATTACCCCGCTCAGGTCTGTCTGGATCAATAATAAATTTACCGATTTCAACAATAAACCAGCCCAGAATATTATCTCTCTGGGTACAACTTTAATCTTCTGAGGAACTATATGCTGCAAATACTGATCGAAGGATTTATACTGGGACTTTCCACCGGCACGATATGCCTGATGACCTGTGCCCCGATCTATTTGCCGTACCTTATCTCGGAAGACAGAAAGTTGAGCAAAGGATTTCTAACCGTTATAGAAATTTCAGTGGGTAGATTCTTTTCTTACATTGCTTTCGGAGCTGTGGCTGGTTATGCCGGTGCTCAGATCGGTTCGATCGATCGCGAATTATTTACTTCCATTGCTTATATTTTATTATCTGCTTACTTGGTTCTTTCGGCAGTGCGTACCAGGAAAAAAGAAAAAAAATGTCACATTCCAAAAATGACTCGTTTAACAAAAAGTGCATTTCTTTTGGGAGTTCTCACGGGCATTAGTTTCTGTCCTGCATTTCTTATTGCTCTTTCCAAAGCAGTTAACCTGGGTGGTGCTTTAAGCGGGATGATGCTGTTTCTGGGCTTCTTCTTTGGTACTTCCGTTTTTCTGATGCCGCTTGCATTTGTGGGTCAGCTTTCCAAGATCAATAAAATGAAACTGGTAGCCCAGTTCGCTTCTATTTTTATTGCCGTATGGTTTACGTTCAGCGGCGTGAAAGGATTGGTTCATACTTTTGAACATAAAAAGCTGGAAGATCTGCCGGGGCGCATTGTGGAAGCTTTTCATCCCCATAAACCTTTAGTTGTTTTTTCTTCGGAAGAGAACAAAGAATATTTTTCTGCAGTTAGAGATTCATCTGCTATTTATCATCATAACAAAGTGCATTTCCTGCTGTATGATGATGCAGCAGTAGATACTCTGAATACATCTGATTATGTTCTATTCGTGGATTCCAGTCTGCTGGAAGATGAGGTAATTGAGAAGCAATTAGAAGAATTCGATTATTTTTTTATCGAGAATGGCTACCCAATTTCGAAAATGTTGAACTTCCTGCGAGTTTATACATTTAAA
>JAIORR010000317.1 GCA_021108055.1 Candidatus Cloacimonadota bacterium | reverse complement strand
TGAATTATGAAACCAATAATGCCAGGAAACCCTGCACGGATGTTGCTCATCTGAAGATCACCAAGAATTTCCGGTTTTCAAATAACAAAAAGATCAAATTATATTGTACAATTAATAACCTGTTCGATAAAAAAAATGTCGAATTTGCCTATATCAAAACCGGCTCTCCCTACTATGACGATGCAGATATTTCTGATCCGGTAACCGGGTATGTCTATGAAGAAACAGAACATATACACAACCTTTATACCAAGAACCCCGGGAATGTCAGCTTTGGGCGGGAAATAACTTTGGGGCTGGCTTATTCATGGTAGATAAAAATGAAGTTTTTTTAAATTATATCGGAGGATGAATTTGAAAAGAATACTAATTCTATTGATCATTGCAGTAATACTCGCATCCTGCACAAAAGAACCCGTTCCACCCATTGCAAAAGTTTTGCCGGATACAACGTGCATTCATGGAGTTACCCTGATCGATAATTATGCCTGGCTCAAAGATAAGACCCGCACCGAGCCCGAAGTGCTGGATTACATTAATGCAGAGAACAAATATACAAAACAGAAGATGAAACGTACGAAACGTTTCCGGAAGAAATTATACAGGGAAATCGTAAGCAGAATGAGCGATAAAGACCTGAGCGTTCCCGTGAAAAGGGATAAATATTATTACTATTCACGCAGGGAAAAGGATAAACAATACAGCATCTATTGCCGGAAAAAAAGCAGCCTGAATGCAGAGGAAGAAATTTACTTAGATATAAATGAACTGGCAAAAGGATATGATTTTTATTCGATATACAGCATAAGCATAAGTCCGGATCATCGCTTCCTGGCTTATAGTGCAGATACCACCGGAGCAGAAAAATACTCACTTTCCGTCAAGGACCTGGAAACAAATGAATACCTCGAAGATACGATTTTTCCCATCAGTGACATTACCTGGGCAAATGATAACAAAACTTTTTTCTACACCATCGAGGATGAAACCGGTAGAAGTAATAAGATCTATCGTCATATATTGGGAACAGAAGAAAAAGAAGATGAATTGATCTTTACAGAAGAGGACGAAAGATTCTGGGCTTGGGTTACAAAATCCAAGAACAGAGAATATATTATTATTGGAACTTCCAGTAAAACAACTTCCGAACGCTGGTTCCTGAATGCCGATGATCCGTTCGGAGAATTCAGGATTATAGAACCACGAAAACAGGAACACAGCTATTATGTGCTTTTCCATTCTGATAAAATATTCATCGTCACAAATGATAATGCAGAAAATTTCAAACTGATGGAAGCAACCATACAAAATCCATCACGAAAGTATTGGAAAGAAGTTATTCCGCATCGAGATTCCGTCCGCATTAGTTGTGATGTTTTCAAAGATTATCTGGTAATTAGCGAACTTTCCGGTGGATTGGAAAAACTCAGGATAATGGATATTGATTCTGAAGAATCTCATTATGTTGATTTTCCCGAACCTATCTATACTTTTTATACCTGGAGCGGAACAGAATTCGATTCTCCAATTTTAAGATATACTTATGAATCGTTGGTCACACCTTATTCTATCATCGATTACAATATGAAAACGCGCGGAAAAGAAGTTAAAAAGCAGAAGGAAGTAGTTGGCGGTTATGAACCAGAAAAATATATTTCAGAGAGATTTCTTGCAGAAACAGATGATGGAACGAAAATCCCAATATCTCTGGTTTACAGAAAAGACCTTTTCCAAAAGAATGGAGAAAATCCATTATACTTAACAGCATACGGAGCTTATGGTGACAGGTTTGATCCCTATTTTTCTTCTGCTCGGTTAAGTCTTCTAAATAGAGGAGTTATTTATGCAATAGCACATGTTCGCGGCGGCGGTGAGTTTGGCAAGACCTGGTATGATCAGGGGAAAATGCTGAATAAGAAGAATACATTCACAGATTTTATATGCTGTGCGGAATTCCTGATCTCGGAAAAATATACGGATAAAGATAAACTTATAATCGATGGCGGTAGTGCCGGTGGACTTCTGATAGGAGCGGTAACAAATATGCGACCTGATCTTTTCCTGGGAGTTATTGCCGATGTACCATTCGTTGATGTCATCAATACAATGCTCGACCCGACTCTTTCTGCTGTGGTAAGCGAATATGAAGAATGGGGAAATCCGAACGATAAAGAGTATTTCGATTATATTCTCTCCTATTCCCCATACGATAATATCGAAGCAAAGGATTATCCCAATATCCTGGTGCTGGCAGGATTTCATGATCCCCGGGTGAACTACTGGGAACCTGCAAAATGGGTAGCAAAACTGAGGGCTACAAAGAAAGATGATAACCTGCTTCTGCTTCAAACCAATATGGTTGCGGGTCATGGCGGATCTTCCGGCAGATATGATTATCTGAAAGAAGTTGCATTGACATATTCTTTTATTTTTAATGTTTTGGGAATTGAGGAATAAGGGATTCTGCAAAAAACTATTTGCTTGTCATTCCGCACTGTTTACTCCGGCTACTGACGGATGATGCGGAATCTAAAATCCTATATATATATTTTTCGAGTCGAAAGTAACGAAAATAATTTGGGAGTATGAATATGACAGATAAAAAACAAAAAATCTCAATCTTTAAAAACCTCTGGCAAAAAAGAGTACCACAAACTCTTGGCATCTATCTCGGAGCAAGTTGGGCAATAATCGAATTTATCAGCAGTCTGCTGGTAGATCGTTATCTATTATCACCTCACTTGATAGACTTCAGCATTGTAGTTCTTTTATCACTAATACCGAGTGTTTTAATGATAGCATATTTTCACGGAAAACCGGGAAAGGACAAATGGACAAGATTTGAGAAAATCGGAATTCCGATAAATATCGTTTTTTCTTTAATTCTCCTGTTTTTTGTTTTCAATGGAAAAGATTTGGGTGCAACTACAAAAACCATAACTTTTGAAAATGAAGAAGGTGAGAAAATTGAAAGAGTGATTCCCAAAAGCAATTTCCGAAAAAAAATTTCCACCTTTCCTTTTGAGAATGAATCTGCAGATTCCACTTATAATTGGCTGCAATACGGTTTAGAATTTGCTATTAATTTTGATCTTTCACAAGATCTGTTTTTTCAATGTTCAACGATATATCAGTCAGATATGCTGGGTGTATATACAATACTTGAAAAATTGAATAGGTACGGATTTCCTGATGGAATTAAGGTTCCTTTTACTCTAAAAAAGAAAATTGCCCAGGAATCATATATGGACTATTTTTTTTCCGGTGCATTTACTACTTCTAATGATACTCTTTTCATCAAAACTCTGCTTTATGAAACGAAGCGTGGAAAACTCATTGCAAAAAATTCTTTTAAAGGAACAGATATTTTTAAACTTACGGATGAAATGTCATTACAATTAAAAAAGGATTTGGAAATATCTCCCCACCTTCTCGAAGAAACGAAAGACCTTCCTGTTGCCGAAATGCTTACTAATTCGATTCCTTCTTTCAGAATGTATATTACCGGTTTAAGTATGCTTTTTGATAATGATTATGAAAAAGCAACGGATAAGCTTGAACAGGTGATCGAAGAAGACCCGACATTTGCTTTGGCATACTTTAGTCTAACCGGATTATATACTTTTTCTAATAAGGTAAAAAAGATTGAAAAATCTGTTCATTCGGCTATGCAAAACATATACAAACTGCCGGAACAATACAAATTTATGGTCAAAATTCAATATTACTCTTCCAAACATGAAGTGGAAAAGGTGATCGCTCTGGTAAAGATGAGAATTGAACTCTATCCTGAAGATATTTCAGCTTACAAATTATTGGCACTTTTCTTAAAGAGTAAAAACCTGATCGATGAAGAAATTGAAGCATATAAAGGCATTCTTAAGATCGATCCTACCCAGTTTGAAGTCCTCAAAAAAATCGGTTCTTTATACGAGGAAAAAGGAAAGTTTGATAAAGCTTTGAAACATTATAAACAATATGCGGATCAATTCCCGGAAGACAGCAGTTCATATACTGCAATTGGCGATTTATATAAATCTTATGGAAATTATCAGCAGGCAAAAGCTTTTTATGAAAAAGCAATCCTGTTTGAACCTGAGAAAATTTCCATCCTGATTAGTCTGGCAAATATCGAAGAAAAAACGGGAAATTTCCAAAAAGCATTAGAACAATATGAGAACTCCTTGAATTTATGCAAAACTCCGCGAGACCTGGCAGAAGTATATCTCGCATTAAGTTCTTATTATGAAACCAGGGGACAGATAAATAAATCTCTCGAATATTCATATAAGGAATTAAATGAATGTGAGAAATTTCAATCACCATTCGTGGTAATATTTGGAAAATTCGGATATTTAAAAAAGTATGTTCAAATCGGTAAAAAAGAACTTGCCTTTCAGTCTATTGAAACGATGAAAACACAATTATCTACACCTTTCGACCAATTCATATCTGTAGCAAATTTAAAGATATATATAGAATTAGAAGATACGGATAAGATCAAGAAAGAAATCGAGAATGTAGAAATATTGATGAAAACTTTTGGTTCGGAAATGTTTCATCATCTGATTTTTGATGCGAAAGGAAAAATTTACGAGATCAAAAAAGAATTTGAGCAGGCAATTCTTATGTATCAGAAAGAATTAGAACTTAAACCAACAGAAATTGATATAAACAGGAAAATCGGAAGTTGCTACAGAAAAATGAAGGAATTCAAAAAAGCTGGAAAGTATTTACAGAAAACCTTAAATATCTTACCATTCAATCCTGGAATAAATTACGAACTTGCTCTCCTCTACAACGATATGGGCAAAATGGAGAAAGCATTAGAACATTTGAA
>JAIORR010000319.1 GCA_021108055.1 Candidatus Cloacimonadota bacterium | reverse complement strand
CATCTAAACCTCCGCTTTAATAACAAAATAAATACCGATAAATGCAAAAAACAGGTTTGGCAGCCAGGCTGCAAACATCGGAGAAAGAACACCATTATATCCCAGACTCTGACATACTCTTAAAGAAGATAAATATAAAAAACAAACTAATAAACCCAATCCGAATATCAGCCCCCTCCCCCTGCTTCTTGATGAAGTGGAAACCAATGGTACACTAAAAAGCAGGATGATCAGATTTGAAAAAGGGAATGAAAGTTTCAGGTTCAATTCTACCAATTCTTTACTATACTTCTCACCCACTTTTTTAAGGCGATTGATATACTCCTTTAATTCAAAGAAATTCATTGATAACGGCTTTTTTGCACTTTTGATAAAATCAATAGGAGTAACATCAACTTCCTCGATTACAATAGATTTGTAATATTTCATATCGACATAACTACCATTCTCAAAGCTGCGAATATAACAATTTTTTAAATGCCATTTATCGTCTTCCCATATTGCATTGGTAGCCACGATCTTTCTTTTTATCTCTCCGCTTTCATAATCAAAAGTAGTGATATCTATTATTTTCAATACATTCCTGTATCCATCAAAAAAACCGATATAATAAAGATTATTATCCTTTCCAAGATAATGGATATGCGAGCGCATTTTCTTATCTTCCACTTTCATATTTTTAATCTTTTCCGTGTAGATATATTGCCTGTATTCCTCCGCTTTTGGAAGAACGACCTCTCCAAGAAATAAAACCAGCAAACTAAAGATAAAGCCAAACCATATCAGAGGAGAAACCATTCTGAAGATACTGATCCCTGCAGCCCTGATAGCAATAGATTCACTAAATTTAGAAAGATTGCTCATTAAAAATAAACCGGAAAGCAATATCATTACAGGAGAAGAAAGAAGGATCAGGTACGGTATCCTGAGAATAAAATAAATAAGGATATGATCTATCGCAGCTCCTTTTCGCAATAATCTGGGAAGTCTGTCCGAAACATCTATTACCAGAAAAAGAACTGAGAACGCAAAAATGATTATCAAAAATGTTTTTATATATTCTCTTAAAATATATTTATCTAATATCTTCATTTTTCTTTAAACCAATAATATTAAGGATATTACGCTTAAATTTATTCAGATCAAAAAATTTCATTTCCTTTACAGAGATAATTACAAGATATATTCCAATTATTCCAAAGATAATATTTGAAATCCACATCGATAGAAATGGAGAAATTACCCCTTTATCAGCAAGCTCTTCTCCCAGTGTAAGCGAACCATAATAGATAAGAAATACAACCGCACTTACAGAGAACGCCATTCCCACGCCGCTTGTTTTAGTCATCATTCCAATAGGAGCACCGATCAATACAAAGATAAGGCAGGCAAAGGCTATAGCATATTTCTTGTGTATTTCTACTTGATATTTACTTATATCAAGTTTCAAATTTTTAATCTTATCCTTCTTTATATTTAACTTATTATAATTTTTTTTTAGGTCTTTCTTTGCGATATGAGAACTTACAGAATCGGGTCTGAGTTTTGTTATTGTAGATTGTATTTTTGATATTTCCTTTTCTACCAGAATAATATTATTCCTTTTTTCATCTACTATGTTCTGCATTGCTTTTGAACTTAATTCCCGATCTCCACGGTAGTCTGTTCCCCTTTCATTTATTTTATAACCAAGGTCAGGCAGGTTCAAAGTAAGTTTCCTGAAATTATTGATCTTATATTTTTTCGGATTTACAGGATCACGTTCATGCATCTGTCCATTATAAAGTATCGCTTTCAGGGTATTTCCTCCGTTAGAGAGAATTATCTTCCCTCTTTCTGCAGAGATCGTCTGAGGGTATTTTGTATTTTCCCTGCTGTAAATCAATATTCCTTTCAATTCTTCTTCTACCCTCTCCTTTGCATAGATCGTGTAATTCTTCATTGCTGTAAAAGTACCCGGAACTATAGCTGTAATCGGTCTTCTGTAATTTGCTTTGATCATCAGATTCTTGAGTTGATGATTTGTATCCGGAAGTATTTCATTATTAAAATAAACCATAAAAATAGAAATCAATAGTGCGGCAATTACAGTAGGTCTCATTAAGGTGTAGATATTTATCCCGCAAGATTTGAAGGCAACCAGTTCATTGTCTACGGAAAGTCTTCCAAAAGACATTATCGAAGCAAGTAATATTGCCATAGGTACTGTGAGTGCAAGCATAAAAGGCAGACTCAATCCAAATATGGAAGTGATCATCACAATATCGAGCTTCTTTTCCATGATAAGAGTCAATAAATCTATGATCTTATCGAGCAGCATAACGAAAGTCGTTACTATCAACGATACGATGAACGGTTTGAAATTTTCTTTCAGGATATAAGTTTCTAATATTTTCATTTTTTTATCTGCCACAGAGAATCAGAGAACACAGAGTCTTTTTCTTTTAACCACGAAGACACTAAGGCACTAAGATGAATTTTAATTTTCATCAAATAAAATAATATCTTCATCATTATAAATTTCATTAATTTTATTTTAAATCTCTATTATCTTTTTCAGGGCAGTAACTATCTTGCAATATGTTTTCACTTCTGTATTGGAATATTTTTCCAGATGTTATTGCGTCAATCATTTCACTCCTTTGTGTCTTAGTGTTTTTGTGGTAATTACTTCCCAATCATCTTTAAAAAATCATCTTCAGAAATTATTTTCACTATTCCAATTTTCTCTGCTTTCTTTACTTTTGATCCAGGATTTTCTCCAACTATTAAATAATCAAGGTTTTTACTTACGGAAGAAATTATTTTACCACCAAATCTTTCAATTTCTTCCTTTATTTCTGTTCGACTGAAATTCTGTAATGTGCCGGTAATAACGAATTTTGCTCCATCCAGTTTGTTATCGATATTTTTTTTTTCACTCCGGATATTCACTCCGTTTTTCTTCAGACTTTCTATCATTAGCAAGCTTTTTTCATCATGAAAAAAAACATAAAGTGAATGTGCTATTTTTTCTCCGATCTCTTCTATTTCCAGAAAATCATTATATTCTGCATTTATCATTTCATCGATATTAATGAAGTGTTTGGTTAATATTCTGGAAGTTCTATCTCCAACGAATCGAATTCCCAATCCGAATATTGTTTTATGGAATTTTTGCAGCTTCGAATTCTCTATGGCTGCTTTCAAATTTTCTGCAGATTTTACTCCCTGTTTTTCCAAAGTCCGGAATTTTTCAAAATCTATATGATAGATATCCTCTATCCGAGAGATCATCTTATTTTCCAGAAGTTGCTTAACTACTGCTTCTCCTAAACCTTCGATATCCATTGCATCGCGTGAAGCGAAGTGCTCGATACGTTTTTGAATTTGGGCAGGACAATTAATATTATTACAATAAAAAATTGCTCCATCTTCTTCTTTGCAGAGAGGTGTTTTACACACAGGACATTTTTCCGGGAATTTAATCTTCTTCGCATCTTCAGAGCGTTTATCGTAGTTTACTTTTATTATTTTTGGAATGATCTCACCTGATTTTATTATCGTAACAAAATCTCTGATTTTCAATTTCAGTCTTTTTATCTCATCTGCATTATGCAGGGTTGCATTTGAAACGGTCGAACCGGAAATAAATACCGGTTTAAGATTGGCAACCGGAGTCACTGCACCTGTTCTTCCCACCTGGAATTTTACATCGAGTAATTGGGTTTCTTTTTCTTCCGCTTTAAATTTATAGGCAAGTGCCCATTTTGGAAATTTGGAAGTGTAGCCGAGTTTTTTTTGAAGATCAAATTCATTTACTTTTATCACGATACCATCGATTTCAACTTCGAGATCATAACGGTTTTTATCCCAGAGTTCACAGTAATCTTCAATTTCATCAAAGCTGGAAACAGTATGATTAAACTTACTGATTCTGAATGAGTTAGCTTTAAGGAATTCGAGTAATTGTTTTTGGGTTTGAATTTCCGGGTTTTCAAAAGTTCCTACAGTATAGATAGTCGAATTAAGATTTCTTTGGGCTACAATATTAGAATCTTTCAGTTTTATGGTTCCGGCAGCAGCATTACGCGGATTGGCGAAAAGCTTTTCACCAAGCTGTTCACGCTCCTTATTAATACGTTCAAATTCTTTTATGGGAAGATAGATTTCCCCTCTTACTTCGATTGAATTTTTATATTTGATCTCGTGAGGAATAGATTTTATTGTTTTAACATTTTCCGTAACATCTTCACCTTCGAAACCATCTCCTCGCGTTGTAGCATATTTTAGATATCCATTATTATAAAACAAATTTATCGTGAATCCGTCAATTTTATGTTCCAATGTTATATTCGGGAAAAATCCGAAATTCTCTTTTATCTTAGATAAATATGATTTTACTTCTTCCAGTGAATAAGCATTTTCAAGGCTGTACATTCGAACTTTATGAGGAATTATTTTTGCTTTTTCTTCAATGTCGGAACCCACTTTTTCAGTTGGAGATATTTCTTTTTTATACTGAGGATATTTTTTTTCTAAATTTTGAAGTTGTTTCACTAATTTGTCAAATTCATAGTCTGAAATAACTGGCTGTGCTTTTTTGTAATAGAGTTCATTATGATAAGCTATTTTTTTTCTTAGATTTTTTATTTCTTCTTCTATGAATAAATCGTCCAATTTTCCTCCCGATTTTTGTCAAAGATTATCGGAACGTTTTTTTTAGCAATATAATTCTTTCCTGTATTGTATCTTAAAGCATCTGTGTATTGGAGACGATTTTTATTAAAATATTTATTGCTATGTGGATAATAAGGTTTCTAATAATCAAAAAAAGCTCCCGATTGGGAGCTTGGTATTAAGAAGCCAATATTCAATGA
>JAIORR010000318.1 GCA_021108055.1 Candidatus Cloacimonadota bacterium | reverse complement strand
ACAGGAATGAACGAGCCGACCAAACTTGCGATGAACATATTACATATCATTGCAATTCCCAAAACAACACCAAGCATAATGTCCCCTTTCAGAAGATATGCGATAAACACAGCAGCAGAACCGATCAGTATCCCATTGATTATTCCCACCGTTATTTCTTTGAATATCGCTTTGAATGTATTATGAATAGTTAGTTCGCCAAGTGCAATACCTCTTGTTATTACGGTTAAGGTTTGTGTTCCCGAGTTCCCACCAAGACCTGCTACGATCGGCATCAAAACAGCAAGGAAAGATAATCTGGCGATGGTTTGTTCAAATATTCCTACTACGCTGGAAACCAGAAGTGCGGTGAATAAATTCAATGTAAGCCAGGGAAGTCTCTTCTTAACCGAACTTAAGGGAGTGGTAAAAACTCTATCTTCGTTCTCCAATCCCACCATTTTATAAACGTCTTCCGAAGCTTCTTCATCTATTACATCGATGATATCATCTACTGTGATACGACCAAGAAGATGGTTTTCTTTATCCACAACAGGAAGAATATAGATATCATATTTACGGAAAATGTGAGCAACTTGTTCCTGATCCAGATCCACCTGAGCAGATATCACATCTTTATCCATAACATCTTTTGCACTTCTCTGCGATTTTGCCAGAAGCAAACGGGTTACTTCAAGGATCCCGATCAATTTATTTTCTATATTCACCACAAAAATGTAATGTATATTTTCTACTTCTTCAAAATTTTCCCGGATGTATTCAATAATCTCATCACGTTTCATTTCCTCGTTAACGGCAATGATCTCTGTCTGCATCAAGCCGCCGGCAGTGTCTTCTTCATATTTCAGAAGCTGCTTGATATCTTCAGAGTCTTCCTTATCGATTTTCTTTAGAAGCTGCTCGGAAAGTCCATCTTCCAGTTCTCCGATTATATCCGCTGCTTCGTCGGTCTCCATCTCATCGATGATCTTAACAAGTCGGTTTTGTTGTATATTCTCAAGAATATCTTCTCTCACTTCATCATAAAGGTCGGGAAGTACATCAGAAGCGTTTTCGTGATCCAGCAGTTTAAATGTGATTACCTGAAATTCGTCGGGCAATTCATTGATGATCTGGGCAGTATCCGCCGGATGAAGCTGATTTATCTTTTCTTTTAACTGATCTAACCGGTTATTTTCCAGATGATTTAATATCTGTTCATAAGTCATTTTTATCATAAGCCAACCTCCTACGGAAGCTTGAATTTTAAATTTTTAATAATATTTTTTTTGTCTATTTAATTTTTATTATCACTTAAAAACTTCTTCCTGGAGATGCCTGAAACTAATTGTTTATTGACAATTAAATCGGGGTTACAAGAAATAAGTTATCATTTACTAAGGATTCAGTATGAATAATATAGAATCAGAGATCAGGCAGCACCTTGAAATACGACAGGAAGCTGATAAAATGAGCTCGATTGAAAAGGCTCAGATCCAGAATGTCAGACGAATTAAAAGCTTCTTCTACGGTACGATTATCTGGATATTATCCTACCTGTTTTTCTCCAGTTTGCGGGGAAAATTCCAGATCATTGCTGCGGTAGTATTCTTTTGCGTCGATTACGCTGTTTACCGGATCGGTAAAACGTTGGAACTCGAACTGGGGATTGTTCTGAAGATCAGGCTGACCGTGATCTACCTTCTGATCATCATCTTTGCGATACTTTTCCCTATCTGATATTTTTTCATTTCTTTTAATATTTAAAAAACTTCTTGACGCTAAAACTACCCTTGAAGAAAATCAAACACGTGTTTTAAATTAGTGTTTTAATTCTTGGTTTAAAGGAGAAAATATGAGTAGCGAAGAAGTTAAAGGAAAGATCATCCTGGCAACGATAAACTGCATTGAACAAAATGGAGTTCAGGCGGTAACCATACGCAAGATAGCAGAGATGGCAAAGGTGAATGTGGCTGCTGTGAATTATCATTTTGGTTCAAAGGAAAACCTGATCAAGTTGGCTCTCGATCAAACCCTGAAGGAAGCTTTCGTAGTGAATGTTGACGATCACTTCGATGGTAATCGGGATATTTCCGGTGCTTTAGAGGATTATTTTAGAACGACACTGGAAGGTGCAATTAATTATCCCGGCATCACCAAGGCTCATCTTTATGACCCTTTTATCAATAACAACTACAATGGAACATTCGCAGAAAAATTCAAGATTTTCCTGGAAGATCTGCAAAGCAGGATTAAGCCGCTTTTCCCCGATAAAAGCGAGGGAGATATTATGATCATTGTAATTCAGATGTTTTCTGCTATCTTCCTGCCTGGAATATTGCCGGGCTTGTTCAACAAATTCCCCGAAATGGATTTCATCAATCCCCAAAAGCGGGAGAAGTATATAACACTTCTGCTGGAAAGGTATTTGTAAGATGAATAATATTATAGAAAGAACCTGGAAACGAGGAAAATCATATCTGTTTTTCCCGTGTAAACGGGAAACCATTGAAAAAGAAATCAGATTGCCGATGAGGTCGGGAAGAACTATGAAAATGAAAAAGAACTTTTTTATAATCGGCATCATAATGCTGATATCTATCAATATTAATTTATCTGCCATAGAGATAAAAGCGGGAAGGATCTTCGGAGCAATAACAGATAAAGACACAAAAGCTCCGATTGCCGGAGTAAATGTGCTGATTCCAATTCTGGAAAAGGGAATTTCTTCAGACGCAAAAGGACATTTCATTCTCAGGGATATTCCGGTGGGAAGCTATACTGTGCATTTCCAGTTTATCGGTTACAAACCTGTTTCCAAAACCGATGTCATTGTCAAATCGAACCGTTCTACTGCATTAAATGCAGAACTGAAAATCTCTCCGATAGTTATAGAGGGAATTACGGTAAAGAACGAAGAATATTTTTCCGAAACAGAAGAACAGCCAACGAGTGTTATCAATTTTTCCTACGAGGAGATACGGCG
Source organism: Candidatus Cloacimonadota bacterium (assembly GCA_021108055.1). Lineage (GTDB taxonomy): Bacteria > Cloacimonadota > Cloacimonadia > Cloacimonadales > TCS61 > JACNIV01. The sequence continues at coordinate 1,904 of JAIORR010000318.1, read as the reverse complement.
TGCACCCGGATCCGGTGGTGATGTAAGCCGGATAATGATGGGTTTGCCCTGCGTAGCCAAGGTTAATGACCAGTCCAATAATCTTGTTGTGCGTGGTGGAAGCCCCGTGGAGAACGCTTTCTTTATTGATAATATCGAAATTCCCAATATCAATCACTTCCCCACCCAGGGTTCTTCCGGCGGTCCGATCGGACTTCTGAATGTAGATTTCATCCAGGATGTAACGTTTCATTCCGGCGGGTTTTCTGCCATCTACGGAGACAGACTTTCATCGGTTATGGATATGACTTTTCGAGAAGGTAATCCCAATGAATTTGACGGACAATTGGATCTGAATTTTGCCGGTTTCGGAGGAATTATCGAAGGACCTCTTTTCAAGAAAAGGGTTAAATATCTGATCTCTGCCCGTAGAAGTTATATCGATTTTCTGGTTGATACGTTCGAACTGGGAACCGACATTGCACCCGTTTATGGCGATATCCAGGGAAAACTGGTCTATGAAATAAATCAGAAGCACAAATTAACTGCTCTAACAATTTGCGGAGATGATCATTCCAGTTCCACACAAGAATCTGCCGAGGAAAATCAGATGCAATACTTTGGAAACCAGGATACTTATGAAAACACTTTCGGCATCAATTGGAGAATGCTGTGGAATAAAAACGGATATTCAAATACTTCATTTTCTTATACTTCCAGTAAGTTCTTACAGGAAAACTATGAAGCAGGTACAGAAAAACTTCTTGTGGAAAATAACTCATTAGAACAAAGCTTCAAACTGAGAAATGTTAACTACTTTCGCTTGAACGAGAAACACTCTTTTGAATTCGGTATAGAAGCAAAACATCTTATCGATGAATACGATAATTTTTATGCAGAATATGTCGATGCCTTCGGAGATACGGTAGCTGCACTCGTTCTGGATGATGACATCGCTTCTATTAAATCGGGATTTTTTATGAATTATATCTCGAATCCCTTCAGACGTTTTTCCGCTACTCTGGGGATCAGGGTAGATTATTTTTCGTATAATGAAAACATAAATATTTCGCCCAGGTTTTCGTTTTCCTGCCAGTTAACAGATAAAACAAAACTCAATGGTTCCGCCGGGATTTTCTATCAAAATCTTCCTTGCATTCTGCTTTCCCAGAATGAAGAAAATAAAAATCTGAAAGATACAAAGGCGATACATTATATTCTGGGATTGGAACATCTTCTTACAAAAGATACAAAGTTCACGCTGGAAGTTTATCAGAAAGATTACACAAATTTCCCGCTTGATCCGACCCAATCCAATCTGTTCCTTATCGATGAACTTTATTACCGCTATGGATATTTCTTCAATCACGAGCAACTGACAGACAATGGAGAAGCTCGAACACGCGGCATCGAAGTGATGCTGCAGAAAAAACTGGCAGAAGATTTTTACGGACTTGTGAGCGGTACATATTTCAGATCACAGTATAAAGATTCTGAAGAAAACTGGAAAGACAGGGTTTATGACAATCGTTATATCTTCAGCATCGAAGGCGGATACAAACCAAATTACAAATGGGAATACAGTCTGCGCTGGATCTATGCAGGTGGGGTTCCCTACACTCCATTCGACAGGGAAGCATCGCAGCAGATCAATGTAGGCATTCTCGATGACAACAGAATAAATGATGAACGCTATCCGGATTATCACTCACTGAATATCCGCTTTGACAGGCGTTTCTATTTTAATAGAACAAACCTCGTTCTGTATATCAGCGTCTGGAATGTTTACAGTCAGAAGAATGTGGCAACATATTACTGGAACCAGTTTGAGAATGAACAGGATACAATCTATCAGTGGGGAATACTACCGATATTTGGTGTGGAATATGAATTTTGAGATTTTGTAACTCTCCCTACTGTCCCTC
>JAIORR010000008.1 GCA_021108055.1 Candidatus Cloacimonadota bacterium | reverse complement strand
AAGGTTTCATTTTTTTCTACGTAACAGCCTATCCGGTTTATCCTGTAAATATTTTATCCTAAACTCTTTCCGCCTACTCCAAAGTTTTCTCGCGGAACTTCATCGATGCGAACATAAACAGCACTTTCTGGTTTATGAGTAACTTCCATAACTACATCTGTCAATTTTCTGATAAGTTGCACTTTTTGTTCCATGGAAAGATTTCCGGCATTTTCCAGAGTTACGATCGGCATTTTGAACTCCTTTTATTCTTCATTCGAGAAGATAAACCAGAAAAGCAGATATAAAATAATTCCTATCCCGCCTGCCATGGTCATGATGATAAAAATGATCCGAACAAGACTTACATCCCAGTTCAGATATTTTGCGATCCCACTGCAAACACCGGCGATCATTCTGTTCTGCCATGTTCTGAATATCCTGTTATTTTCTTTTTCTTCGATATCGATGATCTCTTCTTTGCCTGCATTCTTGGGAAGTATCACAAGAAGTATGATATAAACCCAGAAGCCGGAAAATCCGAATATCAGCGATACCACAAAGATCAAACGGATAATGTTGGCATGAATTCCAATCGATTCTGAAATTCCACCGCAAACACCGCCGAGTATCTTATCGTTTTTCGATAAATGAAGTTTCTTCATTTTTTCCTCCAGATTGAAAACAATAACTTTAAAAATATGTAAAGTTCAATTCGTCAAGGAAAATTTGATGATAACATTTGACATAAAAACAAGTTTTAAATTTATAAATATTCTGGAAATCAATGGAGGAAAGATGGAAATAAGGAAAATTGCAATACGATCTTCAAAAAGTGAAGAATTGATAGATATTACATCTGAAATTCGTCAGTTCATCATAGATTCAAATATCGAGGACGGGAAGTTAACACTTTATGTACCGCACACCACAGCAGCTGTAACGATCAACGAAAATGCGGATCCTACCGTACGAGATGATATTATTTTTGCTTTGCATAAACTTATTCCCAGAATGAAGGAATTCAGGCATCTGGAAGGTAACTCCGATGCTCATATAAAAAGTTCGTTGATCGGCTGCTCTCAAGATGTCATTATCAGTAAAGGAAATCTGCTTCTGGGAACATGGCAGGGAATTTTTTTCTGTGAATTTGACGGACCAAGGAACCGATCTATAATTCTAACAATAAATTAAAAAAAAGGTGAAAACAGATATGGAAGAAAAACTGGAATTTATTTATACTTTTACACAGGAAGACGGAAAGCAAAAAAGATTTGAAGTTAAGCTTCATCCCGATACTTTGGAGTTTATACATGAACCTTATGAAGAACTTCCATCCTGGACAAACCTCGGATTCAATCAATGTCCGAATTGCCCGTTGAATGTTTCGGAATTCAAACATTGTCCTGTTGCCGCCAATATGCATACTATCATAGATTTTTTCAAGGATTCCATTTCTTTCGAAAATGTAAAAGTTCATATTCAAACGCAGCAGCGTGATTATGCAAAAAAAACTTCTCTTCAAGAAGGCGTCAGTTCGCTGATCGGTATTATCATGGTAAGTTCCGGTTGTCCAGTTCTGGCAAAATTAAAACCGATGGTAAGATTTCATCTTCCTTTTGCAAGCTCCGATGAAACGCTTTATCGAACAATCTCGACGTATCTTTTGAAACAATATTTCAGAGCCAATAGAGGATTAACTCCCGACTGGAAATTAACTGGATTAATGGAAATATACAAAGATATTCATATCTTAAATGTATCTTTTTTCAGCAGACTTTCAAACATAAAAGGTAAAGATGCAAATATAAATGCTCTTATTATTCTGGATAATTTTGCGAATTATGTGAACTTTCGTCTGGACAAAGACAAACTTTTGAAAGTATCCTGGATGTTCGATGATCTGGACGAATAATTCGGGAGTATAAGAAATTATGAAAAGAATTTTCTGGATAGCCGGTGAGAATTCTGCTGACTTTCATGCATCCGGTGTAATTGCCGAACTAAACAAAAGAAACAAAGATTTTGAACATTTCGGGATCGGCGGCTTAAAAATGAAAGCGGAGAAATTCAGACCGATCTTTCCATTCGAGCGATTCTGTGTAATGGGTTTCATTGAAGTTGTAAAACACATTTCCTTCTTTATCGAAGTAGAATCGACAATAAAGACCATCTTTCAATCCAATCCGCCCGATCTGGTCATTCTCGTTGATTATCCGGGCTTGAATATGCGCATCGCAAAATTGGCAAAAAAAAATAAGATCCCGGTCTTATATTATATCTCTCCTCAATTCTGGGCCTGGAAATATAATCGGATTTTTAAACTTAAAGAATTTACAGATCACGTTGCCTACATTTTGCCTTTCGAACAAAAATTCTTCGATAAAGAAGATGTAACATCTTCTTATGTGGGACATCCAATAGCAGAAGAAATAAAGATAGGAATGACAAAAAAAGAATTTACAGAAAAAAATAACCTCGATCCAGATAAAAAATGGCTCGGTTTTCTGCCGGGAAGCAGGAACATCGAGATCAAGAAACTGCTCCCGGAATTCCTGAAAGCTATTTCATATTTCAATGATAAAAATTACGAATTCCTGATCTCAAAAGCAGCAACGGTTTCAAATGTTATTTTTGGTAAAATAACAGCGAATTCCCAGAATATCAGGATTATCGAAGATAACAGTTATGAAATGATGAAATATTGTGATTTTCTTGTCGTTACTTCCGGTACTGCCACCATCGAAACAGCATACCTGGGAACTCCTTTTATTATTGTTTACAAAACCAGCAAAATATCTTATGTAAGATCAAAAGGATCGGACTTCCCAATATCGTCCTCGACAAAGATATTGTTCCCGAACTTATCCAGGATGAAGTTAACGGAAAACACATCTATGAAAAGATCGATGAGATAATCAGTTCCAAAGAAAAATATCAAAGAATTTTTTCGGAATTGAAGGAACTCCATAACATTCTGGGAAGTAAATCTGCATCTCGAGAAGTAGCGGATATAATCGAGAAATTTTTTTAATGAAAAATATCCTTTTCTTTCTGGAAAAATACATCGCTGCTCTTTTTGTGCTGATCCTGGGAAGCACACTCAGATTCAACATCAGAACTTCCAGACCGGAAGGAAATGTTATTTATGCTTTCTGGCACAGGAATATGTTACCTCTATTATTTTTGCGGAAATATGAAAAAGCAGTAATACTTATATCTTCTTCAAAAGACGGTGAATTAATTGCCGGTCCTGCACAAGCTTTGGGTTTTCTTACTGCACGCGGTTCTTCCGGACGTGGAGGAAGTGATGCCGTAAAAAAGATGATAAAACTTTCGGAAGAACATTCACTTGCCATTACACCGGACGGTCCCAAAGGTCCAAAAGAAAAAATTAAAGAAGGGCTTTTATTTATTTCCTATTTTTCCAAAAAACCCATTGTTCCCGTGGCAGTTGATATTAAGAGTGAAAAAGTGTTTAATTCATGGGACAGATTCCGACTGCCAAAATTATTTTCTAAGATCAATATCAGTTACGGCGTTCCGATCCGGGTGAACTCCAAAGATGAGATCAAAGCAAAAGTACAGGAAGTTCAGGAAGCAATGGATAAACTAACAGAACAAAATAAAATATTATAACGTTCCGTCTTCGTTGTGAAAGACTTCACAACTACGCCGTGACAAGGAGGAGAAAATGAAATTATCAGATCGAGCTATCGATATTCAGGCATCCCCTATCAGGAAATTGATGCCTTTTGCAGATGCTGCAAAGAAAAAAGGAGTTCATGTTTATCACTTGAACATCGGACAGCCGGACATTAAAACACCCCAGGAAATGCTGGATGTTTATAAAAATTATCATGACAAAGTCCTTTGTTATGGACCTTCACAGGGTTTGGATGTCTATCGCACGAACCTTGTAAGATATTACAAAAAGCACGGAATTGAAATCCAAAAGGAAGATATCATCGTAACCACTGCCGGCTCGGAAGCAATCGTTTTTGCCATGCTGGTTACGTGCAACCAAGGAGATGAGATAATCATTCCAGAACCCTTCTATACAAATTACAATGGTTTTGCCAATATGACCGGCGTGAAGATAGTACCTCTAACTACGTTCGCCGAAGATGGATTCAAACTTCCTTCCAATGAAAAGATAGAATCATTAATCTCTTCCAGAACAAAGGCAATGATGATATGCAACCCTGGAAATCCAACAGGAACCGTTTATCCGGAAGATGACCTAAACCGTATTTCTAAAATCGCGAGACAGCATGATCTTTTCGTTATTTCAGATGAAGTTTACAGAGAATTCGTTTATGATGGACTTTCACACACAAGCATTCTGGACATCGAAGGAATGGATGATAAAGCGATAATGGTAGATAGTATTTCCAAAAGATACAGTGCCTGCGGAGCAAGGATCGGATGTTTGATATCAAGGAATAAAGAACTGATAGCCTCTACTTTGAAATTTGCCCAGGCAAGATTATGTGCACCCACCATAGACCAGCTTGCCGCCAATGCCGCCATCGATATCGAAGCCGAATATTTCGTAGATATTCTAAAGGAATATGATAAACGAAGGAATATTGTGTTTCAGCAATTGAAGAATATCGATAATGTTGTTTGCGTTATGCCGAAGGGTGCTTTCTATGTTATTGCCAAACTTCCCATCGAAGATGCGGAAGATTTTGCAAAATGGATGCTGGAAGAATATTCCTTTGAGAATGAGACGGTTATGTTTGCACCTGCACAGGGATTTTATGCAACAATAAAATTGGGAAAAAATGAAGTGAGAATTGCTTATATTCTGAATGAATTCGATCTGTTAAAAGCAATGAAAATATTCAGAAAGGGATTGGAAGAATATA